>JAHQVL010000221.1 GCA_019634345.1 Rhodothermaceae bacterium | reverse complement strand
CCCAGGTAAGCACTTACCGATGCGTTCGACTGGATCGTTACTCGTGATTTAGCACTGATTGATTTAGTGGGATATATCAATGTGCTATGATTTGGCGGTAAGGCAAGGAATAGAGGGGCTCTTCGGTGTAGATGCAGTGTTTACTCTATTAGAGAGGCTATCTTAGGAAAGCACTCAACACAACAAGAGCGCAAAGAACAGCTGCTATTGTATTAACAGCTATCGTGAAAAGAATCGATTTCAAGAGCGTTCAAGATCTCAGTGGCTTTCTCCAGGTTTTTACCCATCTGCAATACAACTGAGATCACAACGTATAAAATGATGAAAATGAGCACTAAATAGATATACACCATTCTATCTCTGAATCGAACCGTCAAGTAACCACTGACTCATTCGCGTTCTTCATCCTGAACAGCACTACATCCAACCCATAGATCACACTGCCTATCAGACCTAGCACAATCAGGGACGGGATGGGTTGCCAGATGACGAAGCCGCCGATGCAGCCGAGGACGACGCCGAGGTATTTGATGTAGTTGAGTTGTTCGTTGGTGGCGCGCTTGAGCATGTCTTCGAGGCGCTTTTCGTCGTACTGCTGCATGTTGCCGGCGATCATTTCGTAGATGTCGAGGTTTTCAACGAAGGAAGTAATCATACGGGACGCCGCGTCTTCGATGTCTTGCGAGCGCTCTTCAATCTTGTCGGGGATGATATCCAGGATGTTCTCTGTCCGCCCGATGACTTCATCGATAGCTGAAGGGAGGCGTGTGACGGCTTCTTCGATGCGGCGCTGGAAGTCTTCCTCGTTGAGCATACGATAGGCCTTTAGGGCGAGGCCACCAATGCCGGAGCCGAGGTACTCCTCAACCTTCAGTACCACGTAGTCTACGATCTTATCCCGCATGTCTTCAGAGCCAACGACTTGCTGCACATAAGAAGAGACGATCCCCTTTAGTTCATCTCGAAATTCAGGATCATCGAGCACGCTCTTTGTAACAGAAATCGCCATTTCCCTGTATTTGGGGATGATGCCGCTCTCTTCGATCTTTTGTTTGATGATGTCGGCATTGATCAGCTCTTCGGAGATCGTAGTTGCCATACGGTAAATGACCCGATCACGCTGTGCGGGAATCAATCCATGCCCGAGCAGCGGCCGGCGCTTTCGGGGGTTGAACAACATGGTAATGGCAAGCCAATTGGTGAGGAACCCAATCATACCACTCACCGAAACAATGCCTAGTAACCCTTCAACGGGCAGGGTATTTCCTAAGAGGGTAATTTCTCCACCGGGGAAGTCCCAGAAGAAGGACAGGATAAATACAGCACCCAAAAACCACGGTACTAGCCGGAGAATCGGGAGTAGCTGCGCGTACGAACCGGTAATCCGTGGAGGTGCAGGCATCGTTGCCTGGTTGGTGCCCGTCTCTGGTAGATGCCGGCGGAGGTATTTGCTGAATAACGATTTTAGATCCAGCGCCCGTGCGCGTGTTACATCACGTACAACCGGCAACATGGAGCCTGATGATTCTTTTTTTGAGGCTTCGGCGGAGGCTTCCTTGTTGTCTGAGCCCGTATTGTCCATGGATACTGATTCGTTCTCTTCAGTTGGCTGACCTTCGTTAAGCATGCGTTTCTTTAGAATCCCAAACGTTCTGCCTGCTGTTGCATCCCTGCAATCACATTTGCAATGTGCGTATCCAGGTCAATGCCCAATTCTTCGATACCAACCTGGATGTCTTCTCTACTCACCGCAGCAGCAAACCGTTTATCTTTCAATTTTTTCTTTACCGATTTTGGCTTCATCCCGGTTAAGCCATCCGGACGAACATAGGCCACAGCGGTAATGAAGCCGGCCAGTTCATCGACAGCAAACAGGGTTTTTGCTAAAGGGGTAGTACGGGCCACCCCGCTGTACGTTGCATGCCCCAGGATGGCTTCCAGCATAATTTCAGGATAGCCGAGCCCTCGGAGGACGTCAATTCCCACAAAAGGATGCTCCTCAGGGGTTGGATGTTTTTCATAATCCATGTCGTGCAAGAGGCCCGTCATCCGCCACAATTCTTCGTCTTCGCCGCCTTGTTGTGCATAGAATTGCATGCCTGCCTCTACGGCATACGCGTGCTTGCGCAGGCTTTCGGTCTGTGTCCATTCGTGAAAGAGATCGAGGGCTTCTTGATAGGAAGGCATAGGCGTATTGATTAATTAGTCTGGGCGCTGTGATTGGAACTGATGCTAAATAAAAAAGGCTGAGGGATGAGTTTAAGGGGTTGATAATTTGGACACTAAACGCTCTATGTTAAAGCGAAAGTTCCCAACGTATCATCTCCTACTCAGCCCTCAGCCCATATCTCACAGCACTAAAAAAGCTCGGCTTTTTTAGTTACTCCAGGGTGGAGCGACTTCGTTTGAACGAGCGTATGCGATAAGCTGACCTAAATGCTCATTGGCATGGTCGCTAACAACAAAGACCATAGCAAGCATAGGCTTCTTAGATCCGTCAAACCAGTCAATCTCTTTCGTCATATCGTCTGTGCTTAGTGCGTTTACAGCATCCCTGGCAAGTTTGATAGACTCTTTTAAGACCTTGAGAGCATCTTCTTTGCTCTCGATTTCTTTTTCGAGATTCCGACCTTTCATGCTTTCTGGAACTTCAGCACCAAGTGCACCCGCGAAGAATGCATTCGCATTCGCAACGTGCATCAACGATTCTTTTACAGAACGAACACCTTCACTAGGGCGCCAGTCGTACTGATCTTCAGACAGTGCTTCTGCGAGCTGTACAATCTTGCCTGTTGCTGCATCGTAGCTGGCCATGAATGTGCCTTTAAATACAGATTCGTCGAGAGATTGCCCCATTGAAGGGAGGCTAAGCGCTACAGTTAGTAGAGCAACAAATAGTGTTTTTCTTACCATTGTGTTTTTAACGAGTAATGTGGTAGGGAGAGCACTCGCATGAATTGCGAGTGCGTTTCGGGTTTCGGGTTTCGGGTTTCGGTTTGGGAATACCCGCAACGAACACGAAACACGGCACTCGGAACACGAAACCAACCAAAATCCCATAGGGTTTTGGTTGTTGCTAACATGTGTGTGTTATGTACACCTCAGGCACATGTTTCGTAGGGTACTAATTAATAACATTCAAATAGTACCCTATTTGAATGGTTTCTGGTTACGCGTTTCGGGTTTATAGAATATCAAACAACCTGAGGGCACGCATGTAGCGTACGGGGTTTTCTTTGATGTCTAGAAAGAGCGCGTTCATGTTCTCCAGAGTGGAGTCCATTTGATGGTAGAGTGCAGGGTCATTGATAAGCAAACCGACGGTGCCTTCTCCTTGATCGATTTTGCCCAAAATCGAATCGAGCGTGTTGGTTGTATTTTCGAGCGCGGCCAGGTTTTCATCAACACGGCGCAGGAGTTCGTTTAACTGTTGTGTTGCAATAGCGAGTGAGTCGCCAGCGCCCTGGGTCGTCTCCCCCAGTGCGGTTGTCAATGTATCTACGTTCGCCAGCACACGTCCTATACGTACGCGTTCTTCGCTTAATAACTGCTCGATGGCATCTGCACTGGATCGGAATGAGGAGAACATTCTACGGAGATCACTTCCGGGCTGAACGAGTTCGCCAATGTCGGTAATGGTCCCATCTAAACCAACAAGAACGCTGTCGCTTCGGCTAATAAGGCCGGGTGCACTTTCTGTCAGACTCGTGAAGAGGTCGTTTGCGATCCGGTTGGGTAGAAAGTCGCCATCATTTACAGGCGGATTATCGGGCGGCCCCTGGTGAATTACCATTTGAACGGCATTTAGCGCATCAATCCCAGTGATTTCCGTATAGGCCCCCTCTTTGACAATGTACTGCTTATCCAGCCGGATGCGAACTTTGACTTTATTGGTCTCTGGATCTAACGACACCTCTTGCACACTTCCCACATCAACACCGCTTATCCGAACCGCATTGCCGACAATCATTCCCCGTGCATCATCGTAGACTGTATACAGATCGTAGGTCCCTTTGAACAAAGGAATATCTTCAAAAAAGCGGACGCCAAGAATAAAAGCTACCGCAGAAAGGATGATTGCTATACCAACTTTAAGTTCGTTCGAAGCCTTCACAATAACTAGGTCTTTTCAATAATGTATATAAAATGGCTCAGCGTTTAGGCCGGCCAATCTGGTATTCGTTTGCCTTTACAAAATCCAGCAAGATATTATTGTCACTCCGGTGCATTTCATCCACAGTGCCTACCCAATGCAGCTTCCCTTTATGGATAAAACCTGCTCGATCTGCAATAGATAGTACGGAGTGCATATCATGAGTTACAATAATACTGGTCACCTTCAATCTTTCTGCCAAATCGCTGATTAGATCATCGATCGTATTTGATGTCTCGGGATCCAATCCTGTGTTTGGCTCATCGTAGAAGATATATTGCGGGCGTAACGAAATGGCCCTTGCCAGGCCCACTCGTTTCTTCATTCCACCTGACAACTCGGACGGCATCAATGGCCCTACTTCGGGAAGCTCTACCATCGTCAGGCATCGATTGACTTCCTCTTCAATTTCTTTCTCCGACTTCTCGGTGAACGTCTTTAAGGGAAAGGCCACGTTCTCAAAGGCTGACATCGAATCAAACAGGGCACTCCCTTGAAACAAGACGCCAAATTGCTGACGGACGCGGCGGAGTTCGCGATAGGGAAGCGTATTGATATCTACACCATCGATGAGCACCCGCCCTTCCGAAGGTTTAATTAACCCGATCAGGTGTTTCATGAGAACACTCTTGCCCGATCCTGACCGTCCGATAATAGCAAACGTCTCCCCGTCCTCTATTTCAAGATCGACACCCCGTAGGACCGGATTGTCATTAAAGGTTTTATGTAGGTTCTCAGTTCGTATCATCTATTACAATAGCGTAACAGCAAGTAGTAAATCCGCCAACAGAATAAAAACACAACTTGTCACAGCGGACTCTGTCGTGCTTCTCCCCACCCCTTCTGCCCCACCACGGGTATAGTATCCTTTGAAACAGGAAATCGAAGTAATTACAAACCCGAATACCAACGATTTTATGCAGCCAAATACGGGATCAAATGGATTAAAAAACTCCCGGGCACCATCAATAAATTCCGCTGCCTCCAACCATCCTCCAAGGTCAGCCACGATAATACCGCCGCCAATACCTACCAGCACGGCTGAGATATATAACACGGGAAACATAATTACGCCGGCCAGCACCCGGGGAATTATCAAATAACCCACTGAGTTCAATCCCATGGCCTCAAGAGCATCGATTTGTTCTGTTACCCGCATGGTCCCTAACTCAGCTGCGATGCGTGCACCCACGCGCCCTGTCAAAATAAAGGCAGTAACTACAGCGCCGAGTTCCAGGATCATTGAGGGGGCAACGATGGATCCAATTAATGACTTGGGATAGAGCGGAGATGTTAACTGATAGGCTGTTTGAACGGTGGTTACAGCTCCAGAGAAAGCGGCTGTCAGTGCAACGATGGGGATGGATTCAATCCCAATCTTCACCATCTGATCAAACAGATTTTTCCTATAGATGCTCAATTCATGCAACGAGCCAAATGCTTGAAACATCAGCAGGCTATATCTTCCAAGTGCACGAACAGGGTTGAGCATACCAGCCGGACCCACCGGCATTTATTTGATCAAACTTCAGGCAATTTGGATCAATTTCATCGAAAATGATCCAAATCTCCACACTATATGAAGGTATTATTTACGAACACACCGATATGTTTATGCTCACATATAGTTCCTGCCTTCCCTTGTGACACAGGGGTGTCACAAGGGAAGGCTAGTTTCGTGTTCCGAGTTTAGGGTTAAGGGTTTGTTTCTGGTTATCAACCTATAACTCGTAACCAACCCGAAACGCGAAACACGAAACCGTTAATTATTATGCCAAAGTCAAAAACGCAGTTCGTTTGCCAGGTCTGTGGGAACGTCTCTCCAAAGTGGATGGGGAAGTGTTCTGCGTGCGATGCGTGGACCTCCTATGTAGAGGAAGCGCTACCCACTGCTGTAAAAGCAAAGGTGCCCACCTTTCGTGCAACAAGCGGTTCACATCGCCCTCAGAAGCTGGATGAAATAGTACTAACCGAAGAGAGCCGAATTGTAACGGGGGTCAATGAATTTGACCGGGTTATGGGAGGTGGCATCATGCAGGGATCCTTCGTGTTAATCGCAGGCGATCCCGGCATCGGGAAGAGTACATTAATGACAGAGTTGGGGAAATACCTTCCCGCAAAAAGCATCCTTTACGTGACCGGTGAGGAATCTCCTCGGCAGGTTAAACTGCGTGCCCAACGGCTCGGAGTTGATACCAAAAATCTGTACCTCTATTCTGAAACAAATGTGGAGCAAATCATCTCTGCAGCCTTGGATATGAATCCTGATGTCATGATCGTGGATTCCATTCAGACTACCTTCAGGCCCGATATATCCAGTGCACCTGGATCTGTCAGCCAGGTCAGGGAAACGGCTGCCGCCTTGCTTCAATTTGCAAAAGAGCAGGAAACACCGACCTTCCTGGTTGGGCATGTCACGAAAGAGGGCTCTATTGCAGGCCCGCGTGTGCTTGAGCATATGGTCGACACCGTTCTCTACTTCGAGGGAGATCGGCATCATGCCTACCGGATCCTTAGAGCAGTCAAGAATCGATTTGGCTCCACCAATGAGATCGGTGTCTTTGAGATGCGCGCAAACGGCCTGAAGGAAGTCTCCAACCCGAGCGAGATCTTTTTGTCGGAGCGAAGTTATGGAGCCAGCGGATCAACGGTCGTCTGCTCACTGGAAGGTACCCGCCCCGTACTTGTAGAAATTCAGGCATTAGTGACCTCGACGTCATACGGTACCCCTCAACGTAACGCAACCGGTTTTGACTACCGCCGGCTGCAGATGCTTCTTGCAGTACTTGAAAAACGAGAAGGCATGAGGCTCTCTACTCATGATGTGTTTGTGAATGTAGCGGGCGGTGTTCGTCTGGACGAGCCCGCGGTAGACCTCGGCGTCATACTGGCTGTTGCCTCTTCCTTCCGAGATATTCCGGCGGATACAAGCTCGGTCCTGATTGGGGAAGTGGGCCTCGGTGGTGAGATACGAACCGTAAGCCAGGTAGAGCCTCGCCTCAACGAGGCCTCGAAACTGGGCTTTGAGCGAGCCATTATCCCAAAGAACAACATGAAGGGGCTCTCTATTCCGAAGGAGTTGGAGGTAACCGGGGTTGAGAAGCTGACTGAAGTGCTGGATCTTGTGCTTTAACGGCCCCAATAAATTGGGATTTATTGGGGCTGTTTCTGGTTTCGTGTTTCTTGTTTCTGGTTGGTTTTATTGTGAAGTCATTCTTTTTGCTATGAATCAAATCGCTTTTCAAAAAGAACTCTGATATGGTTCTCTGCTTTCCATGTCCTTGTTTCTAGTTAACTCCATCCTCAAGCCCTGCTTTTCAACCAGAAACCAGAAACGAGAAACCAGAAACCACCTATATAATCCCCTCTGGGATTATATAGGGCCAGTTAGGGCTTGATTATTGAAGGAATGGGTGCATTCACCTAAATTAGCCTTGTTTGCACCCATATAATTACGTCATGCCCTTTACCCTTTCTTTTAATGCCCCTCTCTGTTTAAAAATAGGTAGCATTATTTGTTTAATTATGCTACTTCATGGGCAGGCTCTTGCGCAAGAACCAGAGCCTACACCGCCAGAGGAATTTCTTGAAGAGCAAGAACCGGAGTCGTCCGATGTATTGGAGATCGAGTACGAATTGAATTTCGACATCGGGGTCACAAGCATTGAAAATGCTGAGGGAAGCAAAGAACGTTTCCTGGCTACGGCTTTTAAACCGGAATTCTTTTATGGCCCCTATAGTGGTGGACTCTTCCTACGATCCCATCTGCATACCAAAGACCGAAACTTCCGCTCGGAGGACTATGACTCGTTCGGTGATTTTCTGAGTATCATCCGATATTTCCAATATTCTGACAAGGACCAGCCTGGATATTATGTACGGTTTGGAGAATTTGAGGATGCTACTATGGGCTTTGGACAGTTCATCAACTTCTTTCAAAACTCGATCAGCCTGGACAATCAGAAAAGAGGCATCGAGTTTCAGTATAAAGAAGAGCGATATACAGCCGAAGTGTTCTACTCGAACCTGTTGGCCGCTGAAGTATTTGGCCTTCGTGGGTCCTATTATCCTTTTGTCAATTCACCCTTCAGTAAGTACAAAAAAATGGCGTTTGGGGCGAGCTTTTCTGGTGATTTAAGCGATAAAGGGACATTAACAAACGAGGAACTGCCTGGAGCGCCTTTTCTGGTAGAAGAACTCACCGATAGCCTGGGCATACGCACGGCCGTTGGAAATGACGATGGGCGCATCTTTATGGTAGGAGCGGATGTATCCATGCCTATCTTTGAAACACCTATCTCGTATGTGTTGACCTATGCCGAGTTATCCAAGATACTTGGCCATGGGATGGGAATTGGCATCGGGTTCAAAGGCAACTGGCAGCCGGACGACGAGTGGGACATTGAGATGCAATTAGAGCAACGCTATCTCGGAAAGGAATACATGCCCAATTATTTCAGTTCCGTGTACGAAGCCATTCGGCTACAGGATGTCAGTATTCCTGTAGAAGATTCAGATGAAGATGTGCCGGCTCTAAACACGCTGAGAAACTTCCTTATAGCAGAAGATTCCGGGAGGCTGGGATCGTATGTAGACATGACCCTGAATTGGAATCGGACCGTCCGCCTGATATGGAGCTATGAAAACGCATGGAACAACAAGGATAATTCATGGCTCCATGTCGACTTCAGGCTCCGTTCTGAAGACCTTCCCGTGTTTGTACGATTGCAATTCGATGTTCTGGAAAACGATACACTGGAAGATTTACAGATTTCAGGAGATAAGCTCAACTTTTTCCGTCTTGAGACGGCTGTACGTGTTATCGATTTTCTTATGCTCGGATTTGGGATCAGAACCAGTTTTGAACCGAGCTTCAGTGAAGGCATCCCAACAGGACTCAAACGACAGCGCCGTATAGAGCCCAAATTTATCTTGACACTCTAATTGAAGCGTGTGCCAGAATTAAACAAAACGCTGCAGGATCAAACACAAAATCATACGTTGTCCCCTCTCTATAGGCGTATAATGGGTATATATAGCCACCTCTTGTGATTGGCATGTTGTATGATAGTTAATCACACGGTTCGATACTCCCTCGAGGATTCGGGATCCACAGATCCGTACACGGAGAAGGAGGCGGCCTGTAGTATCGCTGAATTGAAGAAAGGTTTGATACCCCTGGTGCAACCCAAAACGCCTTTCACACGATTCACGAATAGGCAGAAGTAGACAGGATCCCTGCAAAGAAAAGGTGACCCCGACGCGGGCGGTCGCCTTTTCTATTTAATCCAGTGAAAACCGATGTACCATTTGATTCAGAGACTCCGTCTCATCGCTCAAGCTATTCACGGCATTCACAATCTCTGACACCTCAACCGAAGCACCAATAGAGAACAACGAGATATCTTCGATATTTTGACTTACTTCGTCGCTCATTTCGGAAATCTCCGTATCTGCTTCAGCAATTTCGTGAATCAGGTCGCCGATTAAGGAGGCGCCGTCGATGATCTGATTGAGTGCAGCACTTGCATTGTCGGCAAATTGAATACCGTCTTGTACTTCACGCTGCCCTCTTTCCATGCTGTTTACAACAGCGCTGGTATCCGTCAAAAAGGTTTGCAGCATGTTAGCAATTTCATCCGTAGCAGCTGCTGTACGTTCAGCCAATTTGCGCACTTCTTCAGCAACAACCGCAAACCCTTTCCCACTTTCACCAGCCCGTGCTGCTTCAATAGCTGCATTCAACGCGAGTAAGTTCGTTTGGTCGGCAATGTCCTTAATCACATCAGCGATATCGCCAATCTTAGATGTAGAAGCACCTAGCCGTTGCACAGTACCCGTGGACTCCCCAACTACCTCGGCGATCATATGGATTTTCTCGATCGTTTTGCGCACAATCTTGCCCCCATCCTGGGCAAGGCTTGCATTCTGAGAAGCAGAGTCCGCCGCCTTATTAGCATTCAGCGAATTGGATTGAATCTTACTGAACATCTGTGAGACGGCTCTGGCTACATAGCCTGTTTGTTCAGAGAGTTTTTCAATATCTCCCGCTAACTTCTTAGCCGAATCTAAAATTTCAACAGTAGAATGCGAGGACGTTTGGGCACCTCTGATAACTTGTTTAATCGTTTGATGAGTGGTACGTACAACTCGATTAAACCCGCCAAACAGCCGGCCTATTTCATCTTCTTGTTTGACATGAACAGAGACCGACAAATTCCCTTCAGCAAATTTATCCATCTCGTTTAGAATTTCGTCTACGCTTGTTCTTAAATAGACCCGCTGCTCTTCCACCTGCGTTCTTAATTGCCGCTGTTCTTCAGCCGTTGCTTTTTGTAATTCTGCCTCACGACGTTCCGCTTCTGCTTTATCGAGCGCCTCCTTGATCTGGCGGATCATCGTATTGAAGGACTCAGTCATCTGGCCTATTTCATCCCTGGACGTGACGGATACGTCGTGCTCCAGGTCGCCATCAACGACGCGCCCCATTCCAGAATTTAACGCTTGAACGGGCTTCAGAATCAGGCGGGTAATAAAGAGTGTTAGAATAATACCCAGAATAAATCCAACAGCAATTACGGTGATCACCACGAATAAACTGCTCTGAAGCAGTTTGTCCGACTGTTCGTATTGGGCTTTCATCTTGAACTCTTCCAGCGATACCAGTTTATCAAACGGCTGCTCAAGGATATTTCGGGTGATCATCATTTGAATCACAGCCGTATTAATTACTCCTGGCCCCGTTTCGCCAGACTCTGACTCGAACGCATCTACAGCACCTTGAAAATGGGTTAAGAAGGTTTCCATTTTTTCTTCAAAGAACGCATATCGGTCGGCCTGTGTGGCAAGCGCCTCTTCGCCTAGAAACCCAGCTCCCTCTGTAAAAGCCTCTTGATACTGAGCCCAATCATCAAACAATGAAGTATACATAGAATCCCCTTCTGCGTAACTCATGACAACCGCCTGAGCATCTTCCCAGGAAATATTCCCAGCTACCACATCAAGCCCTGTTTGAACGACCTTCTGGGTACCGTATCTCAAGTTTTTTAGCGAGGATTCTGCAGCAACATTCTTGTGGTAGATATTGCTAATAATTGCGCTTTCTTGTTGAAGGATGTTAAACTGGTACAATGCCACACCCAGAAACAGAACGAGAAGCGTCCCGCTCAACAAAATCAATTTTGCCTTAATGCTCAGGTTTTTCACTCTTTGACCTACATTTAATTCCGAGTTACCGACAAATGAGGATCGGTAACACAATCATCGAGTCCGTTGGGGCAAGGGTACGTTGTCAAGGAAGTCTTGGTACAGGGTAATCGTATACCCCTTCTCCGGTCAGGGCTTCAAGAAAAGCGACCAGATCTCTTTTCTCCAGTTCAGTTAAGCCAAGCGGTTGGATTGCAATGTTAGGCAAATCTCTCATGTAATCCACGCCTCCCAAATCGTAAAGCTCAACGACCTCTTCGAGTGTAGCAGACGAACCGTCATGAAAGTAGGGTGCTCGAAAAGCAACATCTCGCAAGCCAGGCGTCTTAAAGGCATATTTCATCCGCTCTACCGGTACAAGCTTATAACGTCCTGTATCGGTTGTATCAATACCAATATTGTGGAACCCATCATCCGTAAAGTTGGGACCAAAATGACACGTGGTGCATTGTCCCTTGGTTTCGAATACCTCCTTACCTCGTAGCTGTGACGAGTTAAGTGCTGTTTTATCCCCTTTCATATACCGATCAAAGGGAGAGTTCACAGAAATAAGGATTCTTTCATACGTAGCTATCGCTTTCCCGATGTTCGCGGGTGTCATGACAGCTCCCTGACCGAATGCCTTCTTGAAATATGGATAGTAGCCAGCCTGGAAGAGTTCGTCGATGAGTTGACGCATTTCCTGGTTCATTTCCTCGGGAGATCCAATCGGCATAATAGCTTGTTCTTCTAGAGAACCTGCTCGCCCATCCCAGAAGAAGCTGCTGTTCCAGGCCAGGTTTTGTGCAGTTGGTGTGGCTCTAGGACCAATGTTTCCATGATCACCAATAAACAACGGAACGCCATCACTGAAGCCCATTTTTGGGTGGTGACACGTAGCACAGCTCATCATATTCGACCCAGAGAGGCGTGGATCAAAAAACAGCATCGCACCCAATTCTACCTTGGCCTCCGTGATAAGATTGTCAACGGGCTGCGGGATATCTGCCCACTGGACCGCTGTCATTGCCCATGAAGCCATTCCCTCGATGGATTCAGAAGAGCCGTCTGCTTCTACGGGAGTATCAGGCAACGAATGTAACAGAAAGGGGATAGGTATCAAGAACAAAATGGAGCTAAATATACTGACTAACTTCTTCATTGCGATATACTAAAACAATTAATACGTTGGTTGGGACTCTTGAGGGATATCCGATAAGTTCAACGTCTCATTAGACTCGGGTAACAGACCGCCTTTAGTGCTTACCATCTGAATAAAAGAAACGAGTAGTTCGGCTTCTGTAGCGCTTATGGTGCCTGCCCAGGCAGGCATATTGCCACTCAAGCCGACAGCTTCTCCCCCCTCAAGAATCACCCGTTTTAGAGAATCCGGGTGCGCTTTAGCCAAATCGGGTACAGTGAAGTTGCGTGGTTTGGGCCCCTCCATAGAACGTGCTAATGATCCCTCTCCATCTGCCTCCTCACCGTGGCAGAAGAAGCAATGGGTCATGTAGAGTTCTTTACCTGCGGAATAAGCCGCCAGGCTTGTTTCCGATGCCTGAACCGTCGTCGTTCGTGGTTGCTCGGTCCTGGAAGTATCTGGTTTGGCACACGAACAAAAGAGCATGCAAAAGGCGAGTACGAATTGGTGCTTGGCCGTCATCCGGATCGGGAATTAAAATGTAACGGACTTCATTTTTTCCGGCTTACCGCTTCCAGTAACAACCATGAGATCATACGTACCTGCAGGGACATCCGTGAAGGTATAGGACCCATCCTTGCTCGCGGTGTGGTATTTACTGGGCACAATAAAGATGTGAGCTTTCATGATAGGATGGACCGCACAGGACACCTTAATTACCCCTTCCATAGGAAACGCTCTCTGAATCAGGTTTGAATTCCCAGCATCCGTGGTCCCCGCAGATCCTAGATCAAAAAACCCTTCTACCCCTTCGGGGCTATATACATTATGTGTAAAGCTATCCTTGTTGGGAAATGCAATGGTGCTTCCTTTCGCAATGGAGAGGACATCAGGAGAAAATGCTTTATTCAGTTGGACCAACTCTTTGGTCTCCGGGCCGAACGAAGCGGCGTCCCCTCCTAACAGGTAATAAGCGGCTGCTTCCTTAGGGCCATCATTTCCCAGTAGGGTTGTATTGCTTCCAGATGGATTTTGCAAGGAATGAAGCGTCAACATACTAAGAAGCGCCACATTAACGAGTATTAACCACCTATTTCCGATCCATCTTGCTTTCAGATATAAACCATTCATTGAATGTACCTAGTCTCCAATACATAATTTTCAGACAAAACTCACTAGGTACATCGGCTTATTTTCTAATCATTTAACTAATGGTCTGCTCAAACATGAAACACGGATGATCAAATGAGATAAAAAGTATTTTACATACTGCGCATACTAAAGCACAGTTTGACACGTTTATACTACAAGCAGGCCCGGTATACCGACTGTTCACAATATAACTTATGCCGCGTGGATGCATCCAAGTGACGAGCAATTAGTAACGGCTTATTTAGATCAGAATGATCAGCGGGCATTTAGCCTATTGGTCCAACGCCACCAGGAGCGCATTTTTGGCTACCTGCTAGGGATGGTACACGATCGAAACCTGGCCAATGATTTATTTCAAGAGACGTTCTTGCGTGTTATTAAAGCCATGAACAACCAGCGCGGCTCGTACACTCAACAGGGGCGTTGGTTAGCCTGGGTCATGCGGATTGCACGAAATGCGACGCTGGACCATCTGCGTAGCCGGAAGAAATGGCAGGATGTATCGGACAAAGAAGACCAGGATCAGACGTCATTTTGGGAACGCTTACCGGATGATGCTCCCATGCCCGATGAACTGCTTAAACATGCTGAACAACAAGATTGGCTTGATGCCTGTATTGACAAGCTCTCACCTGAACAGAAAGAAGTACTCCTGTTACGACATGAATCCGAGCTTACGTTCAGGGAAATAGCTGAATTGACAGATTGCTCTATTAACACAGCCCTCGGGCGCATGCGATATGCTTTGCTAAACTTGCGCCAAATGATGGGTGATAAAAAAAAACCACCAGCTAACGTATCAGAACTCCTTTGAGATTAGAATCAGCCCATATGGACAAAAAGCTACAATTGATACAACATCTGTATGAAGAGGCAGATGGAGAAACGAGGCTTAATGAGCTCCTGGAAGATCCTGAGTTGAAGCAGGAGTATCAGGCGTTGAGTGAGGCTAAGTTCTGGTTGGATCACTCCAAACGAGAGAAGCCGTCATCGGAGTCGCTGCAAGCTGTTCTTGCCCTTGCGATGCATTCTGATGAAGCAACTCCCCATAATGCCGCTTCACCTTCTCGTTCGAACAAATCGTCTTCACGACGCACCGATAGAGAGGCCGTACCTCGTCAGCGTTCTTTCCGTAAGCGCGCGTTTGGCATCACTACGTTTGTTATGGCGACTATGATAACCGCATTCGTAGGGTACCAATTATTCACTGGAAATAACTCTCTGCTCGCCCCACAAGCCCAGGATCAATTTATCCAAGAAAAATCAAGCGCTCCTCAGGCGGAGTTAACTGACGATGCCTCTTTTGCTGATGGGGTTGAGGCACGCCAACGATCCAATGAAGTGAGAGAAGAAGCCAGTGGACTATTAGAAGCTCAACGATTGGATCAGGAAGCCCCTTCCGTTGCCAGCCTTCAGCCGGCGTCGGTCGATACTTCTATGCCTGATTGGGACAAAGTGGGCGACATCATGCTGTACAAACAACGGATCGATATGCTTCTTGAACAGAATCAAGATATCGCCTGGGATGAAACAGCAGTGCCCCTAGAGTCGCTTAGCACAACGCGACCAGCTAATAGCCAGTTGCGTCAAGCCGGTAGCCCTGCCAACAATAATTAATCATCAGGTACAAACTCTTAGCTGAGACGCTATGTTTACCTATAAATATATACTTGCCGTCGTTCTTCTAATTACAGCCCCCATCTATCTGGGTACGGTGCCGCTTTACGCACAGAATCAAACGACACTGACTATCCAGGAAGGGCGCGTGTTAGTGAATGGCAAACAACTCGATGAGGATCAAATTCCACGCTCGTTGGATCTGGAAGACCTGTACGTAAGCCTGTCTTTTCCCTCATCCATAGCTCCCACATTTGAGCTCAATGGCAGATATTACACCATCGAAGACGGCGAGTTAAACGAAGTACGCCGGCGCGATTTCCCTGACAACGAGACAACCGTTGTCTTCAGAAATAAACCTGAAGCAGTTGCTGAGGCCGATGCGGATGTAGGCGAATATGCTGCGCCTCGTGCCTCCCGGCAATCTGTCGCCTACGCCGCAAATGCACAGCCTAATACGAACGTGACCAACCAATACAACGCCATGATGCAGCAGTACATCACTGAGGTATCGCAAAGAGACCAGGCCTTGTACCGGCAGTTGATTGAGGAGCTCGAACTTGAAAGAGAAACGAAGGAAATCGCTTACCAGGCTCGTACTCTTCCTCAAGGGGATGAACGAGAAGAACAAATCGAAAACCTACGGGAATTGTTGGGACGTATCTTTGATCTGAAGCAAGAAAATCGCCAGCAAGAAATACGGCAACTTGAACAGCAACTCAATATTCTAAAACAACGTCTTGCTGAGCGAGAGGCGATGAAAGACAAAGTCATCGACCACCGCATCCGCCAATTGATAGAGACCCCTTATTAGCAATCAACAGCAAGGCTGTTGATTGCGTTTCTTGTTTCTGGTTGAAAGAAAGTTCTTTCTGAAGGAGTAAACAGGATCTGGAAAATTTGAATAAGTTTTCTATTTTGGGCACACCTATGTTCAAAGCATTTTGCTTTACAACTTGTTGACATCCCCCCAACAACAAGAAACCAGAAACAAGAAACTAGAAACCATTCCCCGGATGCATACAATTTTAGGCTCTGGTGGAGCCATTGGTCTTGAACTTGCTAAGGCCCTCCCCCAATATACCCGCTCTATCCGGCTCGTTAGCCGCAACCCGAAAGCGGTCAATTCTGACGATGAACTCCACCCGGCTGATCTCACCAATCGTGAAAGCGTCCTACGTGCAGTTGAAGGCTCAGAAGTCGTGTATGTCACGGTTGGATTTGCCTACAACATCAAGGTATGGCAGGAAACATGGCCCCCGTTTATGCGCAATGTCATTGAAGCCTGCAATACCCATAACGCTAAACTGGTCTTCTTCGACAATATCTACATGTATGATCCTACTCAAGTAGGCAACATGAAAGAGCATACACCCGTTGGCCCCACCAGTAAAAAAGGCAAAGTACGAGAACAGGTTGCGAATATGGTTCTGGACGCAATCCAATCCGGGAAAATCGAAGCATTGATCGCTCGATCTGCCGATTTTTACGGCCCAGGAATCAAGAACACCAGCGTACTCACTGAAACGGTATTTAATACCCTCCATGCAGGCAAGAAAGCAAATTGGTTGGGCAACCTGCGGTACAAACATTCTTACACGTACACGCCAGACGCGGGGAAAGCCACGGCAATGCTGGGTACTTCGTATGACGCTTTTGGCCATGTATGGCATCTTCCCACTGCTCCCAATCCGCCAACGGGAAAAGAGTGGATTGAAATGATTGCAAAGGAGCTAGGTGTTGAACCGAAGGTTCAGGTTGCTAACAAGTTCATGGTTCGCATCCTGGGGTTGTTTATGCCAATCATGAAAGAAATGGTCGAGATGATGTACCAGTATGAGAACGATTATGTCTTTGACAGCTCCCGATTCGAACAAAAGTTCAAGATGAAGCCCACGCCTTATGCGGACGGTGTGAAAGAGATTGTAGCGCAGGATTACCAGTAAATTTTTTCAATTTTTACCTAATCCGTTTAAGTTCTACTCATTTCATCCGATACACTCTTTGGAAAGTCCAACCGACACCAAAATCAGTACAGTATTATGGGTTAATAATGCTATTCAGTACAATTAGCCCCCCGAATTACTTGTACCGAGCATGTCGATCGCATTATGTACACCCTTAATCTGGATGATGCTTATGTAGGAATTCTCGTTTGAGTTGCCTGCTATCTCCTGTACTGGGCTAAAAAACCGACTGATTAATAGATATCGCTTCAGTTTACAGGCTCCCTCACTAGTAAGCAATCAAGCACTTTATGGCTAGCATACTTTCAGGGCCTGCTCTTGTCTAGAGCAGGCCCTTGCGGCTATTACCGAACATCGTATTTCAGAAAACGAGTATAAGCGACTAAAAAAGGCACAATCAGATAGAACAGCAGTGTGGCAACAGGCCAGATATTTGCGGCAATAACATCATTTATTCGAGGCTCCGGCACTGTAAATGGAGGCACAGCATCCAGGGGCGGCTGTTCATCATCGAAGCTACTGGACATCATCATGCCTCCCTTTCGGATACTAAAGCGGTTGCTTTCCTGCCGGCTGAATACTTCTCGATCCACAATCTGGTACTGATTAGAAACGGCTTCTTTATACCATTGAAAGGCAAGGTCCCCCGTTCCCGCTGCGTCTGAAATCATAAACGTCAAAGCAGCAGCAGGAGATAATAATGCGATGCCATCTCCTAAAGCCCTTTGCGCCTCTTTTTCTCTCTCCCATTCTTGCGTCACGGCATTCAGCCTGTCCATCTGATTGGTTTTAAACGCTCTGTACCGTTCCTGGTACTTCACGCGAAACTGCTCCCATTGTGCTTCGTCATCGCGCATGTTTCTAAAATTAAATTCTTCTTTACCCGTTACCTGCGTATAAATGCGGCCGGCTTCTTCTTCCATGATCCCTACCTCCTCTTCGATAATACGCTGGCGCTCTACCTGAACGTCATACTCGGACCGCACCGGCTTCACTACAGTGGCAATCATTTCCCCTGCTTTTGGGACAACCAACTGTAGAAGCACCCATGCAACTAACAGCACTACGATTGCTGTTCGTGTTGAATGGCAAAATGCGGACACCATCAGTCCTAAACAATAAAAACCCGCCAGAAACAGGGTTGAACTGCCTAGTATCAGAAGCACCCTGGGCAACGTACTACCGGAGAGAAACTGTCCGTTAAAAACAGAAAGGACCAGGTAGAGCAGCAAGACCCCTATCAGAAAGGTGAGCCACAATACTGCAAAACCTCCGATCAGTTTACCGAGAAGAATACTGTCCCGAGGCACCTTATTTGCAAGCACAGCTTTGAGAGTCCCCCGCTCCTTCTCGCCCGCAATCATGTCGAAGGCGAGCAAGATGGCCAGCAGGCTAAAAACAACCTGAACAAGAAAGAGCAGATCAAAACTTCCGAAAGTGGATAACACAGAAAATTCCCTTGCCTCGATATTCCCAGGTATAGTTATATCTTGAAACCCTCCCGATGAGACGCTTCGAAACTGATAGAAGATGGGCATATAAGGCTCCGTACCCCGGGCCAGGGAAGAAAGAAGTGAGGGAGAGCGATAAGCACGCATCACTGATTCCACATTTTCACTGGCCTCGTAAAATTGACCTATTTGATTGTCATAGGAGGCTTTACGTGCATCATAATATTTGTAGTTGATGAATGCACTCAGCGGCATAAGTACGATGCTGAATATAGCCAACGCCATGAACCGTTTATTCAGCAAACTGTCCAAAAATTCTTTCTTAATAAGGTGGGCAAGCATACTAATCGAGGGTCTTATTCTTCCAGGTCATAATAATATGTATATTGCTCAATACCAATCACATTCTTTCATTGATGAGCACACATCCAGAGTACGAAATAGAGCGGGCATTTATTGTGTACAAGCCCCCCCAAGATTATCAGCATCATCGCTGGAACGAAATCGAACAAGGGTATTACGTTGACCCGATTTCAGGCATATTTACCAGGGTAAGACGAAAAGGCCCCTTATACTTCGAGACCATCAAAAAGGGATCTGGATTGGTGCGGCAAGAAAAAGAACGCGAAATCACACAGGAAGAGTTTGAAGCTGCCTGGACGATGACAGAAGGATGGCGGCTAGAAAAAGTTCGATATGAACTTCCATATGGGGCGTATCTCATTGAACTGGATATTTACAAAGGTCCTCTTCATCCACTGATTACAGCAGAAGTCGAATTTGAGTCCGTTGAAGCAAGTCATAACTTTACCCCACCGTCATGGATGGATAAAGAAGTCACAGAAGACCCTCACTATACAAACGCCCATTTAGCCAGGTATGGTCTTCCCGATGATCAAGCAACACTCTCAGATACGTAAACCCACATAGCCCACAAACCATGAAACATCCTACAAACCGGCGCGCCTTTATCAAATATTCTGCTCTCGGACTTGCGGGTACCAGCCTTTCTTCATCACTGTTATCGTGTGAAGACTCATCCTCTCAACCAGAACCTGCTATCACGATGTTACCGCTCTATATCGGGACGTATACGAATAAGGAAAGTGAAGGCATTTACCGTGCTCTCTTTAATCCAGCTTCAGGAGAACTTACCGATTTTCGCCTGGCGGCTCCCGCTAGCAACCCTTCGTTTCTTGCAATCCACCCACAGAAGACCCATCTCTATTCAGTAAACGAAGTAACTGATTACGAAGGTGCTCCATCTGGAGCAGTCAGTGCGTTCTCCATGCAGCAGGGTGGAGAACTTGAACACGTAAATTCGCAAGCTACTCAAGGTGGCGCACCTTGTTATATTTCAATGGACGCCCACGGCCGATGGGTTCTTACTGCAAATTATGGAGGTGGTAATGTGGCCCTCTTCCCTGTACTTGAAAACGGGCAACTCTCAGAGGCAAGCTCACTCATTCAACATGAAGGAAGCAGTGTTCATCCACGCCGGCAGCAGGGCCCTCACGCTCATTGTATTGTTTTAGATAAATCAGATCGCTATGCCTATGCGGCTGACCTTGGTATCGACAAGGTGATGATTTATCAATTGGATCAAGAGCAGGGGCAGTTGATACCTAACAATCCTCCGTTCGTCGAGATGGCTCCAGGTGCTGGCCCAAGGCATTTTGCGTTTCACCCGGACGGTGTACATGCGTTTGCTATAAATGAGTTGGACTCTACCATTACCGCATTCGGATTTGATGAGACCACCGGGGCGCTAAATCCCATATCCACGGCTTCCACGCTACCGTCCGACTTTCAGGGCACCAATTCTTGCGCGGATATCCATATTCACCCTAGTGGACGGCATGTGTACGGTTCCAACAGGGGGCACGACAGCATTGCGGTAATGGAATTCGACGCACCCTCTGGCACTCTGGGTTTAGTCGCAACAGAACCGACTCAAGGTGAGACGCCACGCAACTTCTGCCTTGATCCTACAGGTCAGTATCTTCTTGTTGCAAATCAACAAACGGATACGATTGTCTCCTTCAGCATAGACGCAGAGACCGGCCTGCTATCTTCAACCGGTCATATGCTGAATGCCCCAACGCCTGTATGCTTGAAGTTTGTTTGATCTGATGGTGAGATCAAGCAGCTTCCATGGCATCAAGCCTATGCTTCAGCGCACTCCAGGCGATGAACGTGATTGTCAATATCAGCAACCCATACACCGACGCAATCATGGATACCTTGAGGCCTCCCGCTAACATTTGTGGGCTGACTGCACCCATTTGCTCTATCGCCTGAAAAGCCTGTATTAACCCGATGGCTTGAGACAATACCCCGAGAAAGAAACTCAGGATACCCAATTGAAGCACCGCATTTACCGTCGGACGATGTTTTGATGCCGGTTCTTCAGCGTGTACGTATACGTCGCTTATTTTCTTGGAAGCAAGCAGCAAGGCACCTATGCCTAACACAGTTAAGGGCGTCATGAATATACCGCCGGCACTGAATAAATCGAACATGGTCTTCCTTTATTTGAGTGAACAACGCCTGTAATTTATGCGCTTGTAGGGACATCGCAAGGGATATTCGATGAGCAGTTTGTTCGTGCAACTATATTACACATCTGGAGCTGAAAGCACAAAAAACGCCGTATTTACCCTTTCTCTCCAATATACTGTCATTCGTCGACGATTCTCTGACGAATCCAGCAGATCGATACTATAAGCGTGTCTATCGACGTATATTTGTACCTTCCTCGTAAAGGGCTTCGCACGAATTTATGCAAACCAGTTCACCCCGTTCATCTTTGCAGTGGCTTACACGCCTTTTGCTCAATAGAGCAAGGCCCCTAGAGCATATGGTGTTTTGGTTTGCAGTTCTGTTTTTTTACACCCTCTATTTCGGCTCGCGGCAGGACGGGTATGGGCAGAACCTGATTTTCATTGGCTTGCTGCTTCCCGTTACAGCAGCTACTACGTATGTCCTCCTCTACTGGCTCATTCCAAGGTACCTGCTCCAGCGAAGGTACGCCTTATTCTGCCTGTATCTTGTCTACACACTCATCTTTTCTGTATATCTAGAGCTTCTGCT
>JAHQVL010000020.1 GCA_019634345.1 Rhodothermaceae bacterium | reverse complement strand
GTCGGTGTTGAACTTCATCCTAAGCCAGTTAAAGGAGACTGGAACGGAAGCGGCATGCACACCAACTTCTCTACAACCAAAATCAGAGAGGAAGGTGGAGAAGCCTATATCAGTGAACTGATGAGCAAGTTCGAAAAAGCACACGAAGAGCATATCGGAGTATATGGCTCCAGCAACGAACAACGCCTCACTGGTTTCCACGAAACACAGTCTATCGACACGTTCAGCTACGGCGTGAGCGACCGTGGTGCATCGATCCGTATCCCGATCGGCACCATTCAGGATGGCTGGAAAGGCTACCTGGAAGATCGCCGGCCTGCATCCAATGCAGACCCTTACTTGATCGCTTCTATGCTGATTAAGACGATTAATAGTTAATAGCAATCCGGGGATATCCCGGATTGGGTTTGTCGTTCGGGGTTTGGTGTTTGTCGTTTGTTTGCGGATATCCTATGTGTATCATCGAAACAAACGCTGAACAACAAACCCCGAACCACGAACAGCCAAAATCAAAAAAGGAGTCGATTATATCGGCTCCTTTTTTGTTTTTGGCCTTATCGGATCAGTGCAGGGGTCCGTGCGTTTCCAGAACACGATCTACAATCCCAACTGCCATCCATGACTACATCATCCATGGAAGAGAAAAAACCGCTTGCCAGGCTGAACCATTATTTCTGGAAGTATAGGCGCCTTTTTGTACCAGGGCTCTTATTTGCAGCGATTTCTGCGGCTTTTTCGGTAGCGGTCCCCATGATGGTTCGAACTGCGATAGATACGATTCCGCGGTTTGTCAATCTCTACAATTTATACAGCGGGACCGCAGTACAGGATTACTTCTACGCCCAATTTTTTGCCTGCCTGGTCTTTTTAGGGCTCATCGTTATTCTCTTAAGCCTACTGAGTGGAACGTGCACGTTTCTCATGCGGCAAACGATCGTAGTGATGTCTCGCCATGTCGAATTCGACTTGCGCAACCAGCTTTATGACCATCTGCAGAGCCTCTCTCGAAGCTTCTATGTAAGCACTGCAACGGGAGACTTGATGACCCGTGCTACGAGCGATATCGAACAGGTGCGGCGCTACATTGGGCCAGCCATGATGTACCTGGCGCGCGCGTTTGTCTTCGTCGTGGCGGCGCTTACAGCGATGATCGTGATATCGCCGCGACTCACTGCTTTTGCCGTGATTCCAATGCCTTTGCTTGCCATATCGGTCTTCTTTATGGCTAAGGTTGTTCATAGCCGCAGCGATGCGCTTCAAAATCAATATTCTACTCTCACAAGCCGCGTCCAGGAAGCCCTGGCAGGGATACGGGTACTAAAAGCCTATACGAGAGAAAATGCCGAAGCAGAAGCATTTGAACAGGAAAGCGCGGTTTACAAGGACCGCATGCTGGACCTTGCGCGTGTGGAAGCAGGTTGGCGGCCCATCTTTTTGATGCTCATTGGCATGTCCTCAGTGATTGTAGTGTGGGAAGGCGGACGGCTAGCTGCTGAGGGAGCGATTACGATTGGCAATATTGCCGAGTACATTATCTATGTGACCATGATGACATGGCCCGTGGCCTCGTTGGGTTTCGTCATAACGATGATACAACGTGCCTCTGCATCCATGAGCCGCCTGTGTGCCATCCTGGATACCGAACCCGACATCCAGAATGATGCAAACATGGATCCATCCATCAAAGAAATTGACGGACGCATTGAGTTTGACAACGTCGGCTTTAAGTATTCTGAAAACGGCCCCTGGGTACTGAAAGACATCTCGTTTGAAGCAGAAGCCGGCTCAACCCTTGCGATCGTTGGCCGTACGGGATCAGGCAAGAGCACGATGGTCGAGATGGTCGCTCGCCTCCTTGACCCAACAGAGGGTGTAGTTCGCATGGATGGCATCAATCTCAAGCATATTTCAGTCAACACACTACGGACCTCCATTGGCTACGTACCCCAGGATGTATTTCTTTTTAGCGATACCGTAGCTAACAATATTGCTTTCGGCAACTTGGAGGCAACACAAGAAGAAATTGAACAAGCCACGAAAGAGGCTGAATTGCTGGACAACATCGCGGACTTCCCCGAAGGGTTCGAGACGTTTGTCGGTGAGCGAGGCATAACCCTATCGGGCGGCCAGAAACAACGAAGCTCTATCGCACGCGCTCTGATACGGCGGCCCAGCGTCCTTATCCTTGACGATGCCCTTTCGGCAGTGGATACAAACACGGAGAGCAAGATCCTATCCCACTTACGCTCCCAATTCGGACAAAGAACCATTATTATTGTAAGCCATCGCATATCGGCTGTGCAGGATGCCGACCTCATTCTTGTCTTAGAAGAAGGCCGAATTATCGAAAAAGGAAATCATGACGAACTATTAACTATAGACGGTCTCTATGCAGACCTCTATAAGAAGCAGTTGCTTGAGGCAGAGATTGCCGAACTGACGTAATACGTTCGTTGTTCAGCGTTCGGCGTTAGGCTTGTTCTAACTAAGCAATGAGCTTGAACAACGAACGACGAACGACGAACACCGAACCGAATCAATATGATCGAAGTCATTCCATTAGGTACTGGATCAGCGTTGCCATCTAAGGAGCGACATTATTCTGCGACGGTTGTAGAACACAATAAGAGTCTGTTTTTATTCGATTGCGGGGAAGGTACTCAGTTTCAATTCTTGCATGCAGGGTTACGTCCCACTCGAATTGAGGCCATTTTCATCACCCACTTGCATGGTGACCATTACTTCGGTCTCCCGGGCTTATTAAGCACCTTGACTCTATTAGGTCACGAGAAAAGACTTACTGTAGTGGGGCCACAAGGGCTTCAGGCATTTCTGGATTCGATCCCCTCACGCATGAAAGCACACGAGACTTCCCTTGATGTTAACCTCATCGAGATTGATCCTGAAGCTGAATATACGGTTGCTTACGACTCTCCCAACTGCCAGATCACTTCCAGGCCGATAAGCCATAGTGTTCAGACCGCCGGTTATCGCTTTCAGGAAAAGGATAGGCCAGGCAATCTCAATGTCGCCTATGCAAAAAAACTCGGCATCTATGATTACACCGATTACCGGGCATTGAAGGAAGGGATCGCCGTTACCAATGCTCAGGGCATACGCATTGAGCCCAAAGAGGTGGTTGGACCTACACACCGTGGTGCATCTTTCGCTTACGTTACTGATACAATGCCCTGTGAAGGCGGATTGAAGCTGGCAGAACAGGCTGACCTCCTTTACCACGAAGCTACCTTTACGGAAGAACATCAGCAACGGGCAGTACAAACCAGGCATTCCACAGCCAAAGAAGCTGCCACGATCGCAAAAGAAGCACAAACCAAACACCTGCTAATTGGCCATTTTAGTGGCCGGTATAAAGATACGTCCATTCTTGTTGAAGAAGCTCGCCAAGTATTCAAGAACACCGATGCCGCTGAAGAATTAAAGCGGTATGCAATTATGGACACTGTCGCCCCAAGCGAACATTTAAAACCCTAACGTTGAGCGCACCCAAAGACGAAGAAGACAAAAAACCACCCGGCCTGGACGGCAAACTCTTTCGCCGGATTGTTTCTTATCTGATGCCTTACAAAGGCTGGGTTGCACTTGCATTTATGCTTGTGCTTGCCGCAGCCTTCCTGGGTCCGTTGCGTCCAAAGCTGGTTCAAATCGCCATTGACAACCATATTGTCCAGGGCGACATGGACGGCCTGCAGCGCATCGTGATCATATTGATTTGTGTGCTTGTGGGCGAAGGCGTTCTCTCTTTTATCAACGGATACCTGACCCAGTGGATCGGCCAACAAGCCATTTACGACGTCCGAACCCGGGTGTATCGTCATATCCAGAAGCAGTCCCTCAGCTTTTTCGATAGAACACCGATCGGTAAACTGATTACCAGGACCACCAGCGATGTAGAATCGCTGAGTGATGTACTTTCTGCAGGAGTAGTGACCATCCTCGGTAACATGTTTCGCATCCTCTTTATTGCGATGTTCATGTTCTCGCTCAACTGGGTATTGGCTCTCGTAACCCTCACTGCCCTACCACTGATGATCTATGTGACCTTCTGGTTCAGAAAGAAGGTACGTGTCCAATACCGAGAGACTCGAAAACAAGTAGCTCGTCTTCACTCCTTCCTCCAGGAGCACATTACAGGGATGAGCATCGTCCAGCTCTTTAATCGAGAGAAGGAAGAATTGAGGCGATTCAAGGACATTAACAGCGACCACAGGCAGGCACAGATCAGGACGATCTTTTACTTTGCCCTCTTCTGGCCGGCGGTTGACATTATTGCATCCATTGCGACGGGCCTGGTGTTATGGGTCGGCGGCTTGAGGGCCATGGACAACGTGCTTACCGTTGGGGTACTGATCGCATTTATTCAATACGCCCGGCAGTTCTTTGAGCCGATTCGAAACTTGTCTGACCAATACAACACACTGCAAAGTGCCATGGCCGGCGCCGAGCGTATTTTTGGCCTGCTGGGTGAGGATCATGACATCAAAGAAACAGAGAATCCCGTCGATATTGATCGATTTAACGGGACCATCGAATTTCGCAATGTATGGTTCACCTATAACAAAGAGCCCAAAGAAGGCGAAGAGCCAAATTGGATTCTCAAGGACGTCTCTTTCACGGTAAATCAAGGGGAAACATGCGCCATCGTAGGTGCTACCGGTGCAGGCAAGACGACCATCATCAATCTTCTGCTGCGATTTTATGAAATCGACAAGGGGCACATCCTGGTAGATGGTATCGACATTACCACCATGCGGCTCGCGGATTTACGACGGCACATTGGGCTCGTTCTTCAGGACGTATTTCTCTTTTCAGGCTCTATTGAACGGAATATCACGCTGGACAACCCAGAGATCGACGAAGCAGCCATGCGTAAAGCAGCCAAACTCATTGGGGCAGATGGTTTTATCGATAAGCTGGAAGCCGGGTATGCACACGACGTACGCGAGCGCGGAGCCTCGCTTTCCCACGGGCAACGCCAATTGTTATCCTTCGTTCGAGCTCTTGTTTACGACCCCTCAATCCTGGTGCTGGACGAAGCAACATCGAGTATCGACACCGAAACTGAAGAACTTATCCAGCATGCAATGGAGCACTTATTGAAAGGACGTACATCCATTGTTATCGCTCACCGGCTCTCAACCATCCAAGACGCCGACACCATACTTGTTATGCACCGTGGTCAACTCCGAGAAAAAGGATCTCACCAGGAACTGCTGGCCATGGATGGCTTGTATAGGCGATTGTATGAGTTGCAGTATAAGGAGCAGGAGCAAGCGCAAAGTGCTTGAGTTCAAAGTTCAAAGTAAATTACTGTATATACTCCTGAAACAAACCAATTACTTTGCACCTTGCACGCTGTACATTGCACTTTATACAAAAAATTGTGTACAATTTTTTGTATAATATTGCAACACGATCCACATTATTGTTCACTCTTCACTTTTTTTCATTCGGATAAAAAACCTTTTCGGGATCATTGGCAGAACCATCTACGACATCCTCTTCTAGTGCGCCGGCACCCCGAGCGTTGAAGAAAAAAATAAGTATGCTCGGGTCTTTCGCGGTTGGAAAAACGAGCCTCGTTCGTCGTTTTGTGAGCGGCATTTACTCGGAAGACTATATTACCACAATCGGCGCTCGCGTCGAAAAAAAGTGCATAACGATTGAAGATCGGCCTTTAAACCTGCTTGTATGGGATTTAAACGGCGAAGACAAGTTCCAAAAACTGAACATGGACTATGTTCAGGGCTCAGAGGGATACCTGCTGGTCATTGACAAAACTCGGCCAGCCAGTTTAGAGGTTGCTCACACATTGCACCAAAAAGCACAAATTGTTTTGGGCGACATTCCCTTTATTCTTGTCATAAACAAATCTGATTTGCCAGATGCATGGGACGCCCAGGAGAAGGAAATTGAGCAATTGAGGGAGCAAGGCTGGATCATCAAAACCACAAGTGCCAAAACAGGCACGGGAGTTGACGAAGTGTTTGAATCACTCGCGCGTCTGATCATGCAAACGTGATCTCACCTACAAGGCGTCTCCCCTGGAACATTCGACGATCACATTTATGTCTAGTATACTCGCTCGATTAGTATCCGACCTCGACATTGCCGTTTTAGAGCGTACCCCTCAAGGCTCTTTCAACATGGTGAGCGAAATGCCTGAATGGCTTAGTACGCTCATACCGGAAACAACCGTACACCATGAAGCCCTCTTTTTAGAGGACATCTTTCTTTTCTTGGATGATTTTCTTGAGCGGCATGCGTCATTTTGGAATCAACCAACCCTGGAGCAAATTACGTCCGGGGTTTGGACCGAGGTATTGCCTGACGGGAAAGAACAACTGCTACAGGCCACTGCCCTTTTCGTGCAAGAGCGACCTCTCCTCCTCCTCAAGGTCCCTTTTCACCAGGAAGCCTGGCCTATCTACCAGCACGCAAGGGAACAGCGTCTTGAGAATGAGCAACTCGTAGAAGAGATTAACAAGCGAGAAGTATTATTACACTGCATCGTGCACGATCTTTCAAACCCACTATCGGGTATTAAGGGGTCCCTTGATCTATTGTTATCGGAAGAACTTGTAGAGCCTGAGGACGGGAATGAATTGGTTCAGTTGGGTATCCGGCAAGCAACCAAAATGCAAAAGCTTATACGTAGTATTCTCTCTACGTTTGCAAACGAAGTAAAACCTCTTGTCCCTACCCTCATTGGAGAAGACATCGCTCCCGATATAAACGCGTGTATGCATGAAGTTGCAGAGTCCCTATCGGCCACTGCATCCTTACGCGATGTCCATATCAAGGTAGACTCTGACAGGTCGAAGGACCCCGTCAAGGTAGTGGGAGAAACGGAACGCCTGGAGCGTGTGTTGTTCAACCTGGTTGCCAATGCCATTCGGCACACCCCAAAAGGGCGAAAAATCACAATGTCACTACGAGAAGAGGGCAAGTACATCGAAGCATCCGTGGAAGACGAAGGAACAGGCGTTCCTGAGGATTTGGTGGATCATCTCTTTGATCGCTTCAGCCAGGGAAACGATTCTATCGGACAAGCCGGCCTTGGATTGTATTTTTGCCGCATCACCGTTGAAGGCTGGGGCGGCATAATCGGGTATCGACCTTCTGCATCTGGAGGTGCCTGTTTCTGGTTCCGCCTTCCAAAGCCCATCAAGAACCCACCTGCATCGGAATAATCACACTTAACTTAACTTGACCCCACATGCCATTTCGCCTGTTCATAGTAGACGACGACCCGGAATACAGCGCACTGCTCCAATTTCAGCTACGCAAGCTCGAAGATACGGACATCCAGGTGTTCTCTAGAGGAGAACATGCGTATGACAGCCTCAATCGCGAACCTGACCTCATCCTGCTAGACCTCGTCATGCCCGGCCAGGGAGGCCTGGAAACACTCCGGCAGTTGAAAATAAACAACCCTGAGTTAACTGTGATTGTGATTTCATCTCAAACCGTTGTCGGTGTTGCGCTGGAGGCCTTGAAACTGGGAGCCTATGATTATATCACGAAAGGGCATGATGACACAGTAAAAATTCGCCGGCTCGTTGAGCAATTCATAGAGCGTAAAAAACTATCGACCGAGGTTGAACTCCTCCGCGAGCAATTGCGGGTCCCCCATGGGATTCCAGGTATGATTGGCGAGAGCGCCGGCATGGGCAAAGTCCTCCGCCTCATCAAAAAAACCCTCATCGGAGATTTATCGGTCGCTGTAGTCGGAGAAAGTGGAACAGGCAAGGAGCTGGTTGCTCATTCCATTCACTATAACTCGCCGCGGCGGCGCGAACCTTTTATTCTCGTCAACTGCGCAGCCATTCCGCGCGACCTGATGGAAAGCGAGTTCTTTGGCCACGAGAAAGGTTCGTTTACGGGGGCACATGCTCGAAAAACCGGGAAGTTCGAACAAGCAAACCGAGGAACGATCTTTCTAGATGAAGTGGGTGAACTAAACCTGGATCTTCAGGCCAAACTGCTTCGCGTGCTTCAAAATCATGAAGTACAGAGGGTCGGAAGTTCAGAAACCATCCGTGTTGATGTTCGGGTAATATGTGCAACTAACCGAGATATCCCTACATTGATTGAGGAGAGCAAGTTTAGGGAAGATTTATATTATCGCCTGTTTCAATTCCCCATCCAACTCCCCCCTCTCCGGGAAAGAGACCAGGACGCGTTGCTGCTAGCAAAGTTTTTTAGAGAAGATTTTTTAAAGCGCCACCAAGACGTAAAACCGAAAGCGTTCTCAGCAGCAACCAGGCAACTCATTCTGGAATACGACTGGCCGGGGAACGTACGTCAATTAAAAAATGCTGTTGAGCGGGCGCTGCTTATCTCTGACAGCGAAGAACTCATCCCCGAAGACCTGATGCTGGAGCTTACAGCACTCAACACGTCTTCGAAGAAAACAACAAATGGCCTCAGCAGTGTAGAGCCGTCAGTAGATATGGCACTAAACGCAGAACCAGTAGATGGGGTTACCTTGTTGCCTCAACATCCTGAAGACATCTGCTCTTTAGAGGACATCAAGCGCACAGCTGTCATTCAAGCTTATACGGTGTGCGAAGGAAACGTAGACCAGACCTCTATTCGATTGGGCATTACACGATCTACTGTATACAGACTACTAGAGAAGTACAAAAAGGAAGGGCATTCGTTCTAGTCTACCTGCGGGCCTTTTTCAGAGGCGATACCTGAAATCAGATAACTTGGTTTTTCAACCGGTCGTTCAGATGGGTAGAATATGTCAACGTTGTTTGCTGCTGAGATGGGCAATATAGCACCTCTAAGTAACCAGCCAAGAATAAACCCCACAGACGCGGTTACAATGAGAAAAGCTAACAGTTGACCAGTGAGATAAATCATTTACTATAACTCCATAATTTAAGCTTGTGCGCTCAAGGTTTTAATATCATTTTGAGCTTTGTTTTGGCTTCCAACAACGGGGTTATTTTAGTTCTTACAGATATTGTACCAATCTTTGAGTCCGGGGTCCGGAGATAATAGTCCGGGGTCCGGAGACAATGCTCCGGACTCCGGACTTCAGACTTAAGACCCGAGTTGATCCATATGGACATCCATTTGAGGGTATGGGATGCCAATGCCGGCTTCGTCGAGTTTGTTCTTGACAGCCTCTGTTAGTGCATCTTTCATTGCAAGATAATCAGCTGAATTGCACCATAAGCGAGCTTCCCAATCGATGGAAGATCCGCCCAAGCCAACCAAATATGCTTCGCAAGGCTCGTCCTTTAGACGTCCTTCTACAGACTCTGCTGCAGCCACCAATACAGCGCGTGTTCTTTTCAGGTCTGCGCTATAATCCGTACCTACAGCTACATCTACCCGGCGCTTTTCATGGAATGTCATATTCTCAATCGAAGAGCCAAACACGGATCCGTTGGGGACGATCATACGTCGATTATCCGGGGTGTTCATCTGAGTAGTAAACAGCTCAATTTCTTCAATCACACCCGTAATGCCATTTACCTGAACGAGGTCGCCCACTTTAAATGGACGAAAAACGAGTAGCATAACGCCAGCTGAGAAATTCGAAAGCGTACCTTGAAAGGCCAGGCCAATTGCAAAACCTGCGGCCGCCAAGATCGCTGCAAAACTCGCTGTTTCAATGCCGAATCTGCCAAGGATTGCTACAACAGCTACAATCAGCACTACATAGCGAGCAAAGTTGGCAAAAAACTTAGTCAATGTCATTTCGACATTGGCTTTTGTAAGAGCTTTAAATGTAAGCCGTTTGACCCAACCTGCTACAATGAAGGCTACGATCAACATTACAAGCGCAACTATACCAGGAACCACCCATTCTACAAGCCAAGGCGGTAAATTCTCTACATCTAAAAAGTCCATAATCTGTGTTTGTCATTTGGTAGGTTTTGAAAAGGGAGCCTAAATGGCTTACGAGTGATCGACACACCCATATTGTGCCAACCCTTAAATTCGGTATAAAAAAGCTATTTTCCCAATGATTCGTTGCATATTGCAACATATTTCATTGGTTGCTTATTCGCAAAATGCGACACTGCGAACCTCAGCTACTTCATGGCGTTACGGATCATACATGGATATGCGACCAGGTCCATCATGGAATCCACCAAAGCTCTGAAAGCACATACTAACAAAAAGCTGAAAGACATCTCCTTTCTCGTTGAGGGCATGGAGTGCGCTGCTTGTGCCGTACGTATAGAAAAGCAATTGATGAAGCGTGACGGAGTGAATACTGCGTCGGTTAACCTGGCTAACCACAAAGCTTCGATCAGGTACAACCCCGATCAGATTAGCATCGAAGGGTTGATCTCATCCATCGAGAAAACAGGGTTTTCTGTACCCAATCCATCCCAAGAACAGGACCTCCCATCCGACGATGTATACTCCACCCTGTTCCGAAGATTTCTATTTGCAGCGATTCTTACCCTGCCTGTATTTATTATTTCCATGGCCCATGGAGCACTCGATTTCCATGGTGTACACTGGGTTCTTTTTGGGCTCACCACTCCCGTCGTACTCTTCTCCGGGGCTCCATTCTTCAAAGGCGCCGTCAAACTGCTCAAGCATGGAGCAGCAGACATGAATACGCTTATCGCTCTGGGAGTGGGCACCGCTTACGTCTATAGCACTGCAGTAACCATCGTCCCTTCCTACTTCCAACAGCCGGGCGGCGGCATGCCTGGGGTATACTTTGAGGCTGCTGCGGTTATCATTACCCTCCTCCTCATGGGGCGCTTATTAGAAGCGCGGGCTAAGAAAAAGACAGGTGACGCGTTAACAGCCTTGATTGCCCTTCAGCCCAAAAAAGCTACACGCCTGGTAGCTTCCTCAACGCCAAAAGCACCTTTCAAAGAGGAAGCTACCCCAATTGAAGCGCTCTCTATTGGAGACTTGATCCTTGTCAAGCCTGGAGAGCAAATAGCTATTGATGGCGAAGTTACCGAAGGCAACTCCTCGGTCGATGAAAGCATGCTTACCGGAGAGCCTTTGCCCGTTGACAAAAAGGAAGGCGATAGTGTGGCCGGAGGCACTATAAACCGAACAGGGTCCTTCATTTTTCGAATTACCCGAACAGGCCAGGATACGACACTACAACAAATCATTCGTCTGGTGGAGGACGCACAAGGACGCAAAGCGCCTATTCAGAAGCTTGCAGATCGGGTAGCCGGTGTCTTTGTACCTATTGTTCTTGTTATCGCACTAGCAACCTTCTTTATCTGGCTGTTTGTAGCTCCCACAGACTCGTTCACGTTTGCTCTCCTGGCCCTTGTTTCGGTACTTATCATTGCGTGCCCCTGTGCCCTTGGGCTGGCTACCCCCACGGCTATCATGGTGGCTACAGGCAAAGCGGCGGAGCTTGGCATTCTTATTAAAGGTGGCGATGCTCTGGAACGATTGCATCGTATCACGCGCGTCGTCCTCGACAAAACGGGCACGCTTACGGTAGGAAAGCCCAAAGTCACTGCTATAATCCCGACGAGTCATTTTACTGAAGCCGAACTGCTTCACATCGCTGCTTCCGCGGAGCAACGATCAGAACATCCCATTGGAAAAGCTATTGTTCAAGCTGCTGCTTCCCGAGCGATTGATCTATCGCCGGTTACGTCCTTCTCAAGTATGACGGGATATGGGCTCCAGGCCGTAGCGGACGCAAAAGAAATTCTCATGGGTAACCGCGCCATCATGGAGCTAAACGAGATACCCCTTTCTCTTGATGAGCATCCCGATTTTTTAGCAAAGCAACAAAGCATTCAAGACGCAGGCAGTACAGAAATTTATGTAGCCGTAGAAGATTCTTTAGCGGGAATTATTGCGGTCAGTGACATTCCACGTGTCCATTCACAAGAGGCAGTCGCCTTGCTCACCCAGCAAGGCATTCAAGTAACGATGCTAACTGGAGATCAGCAACAAACTGCACAACATATCGCTGCCCAAGTAGGCATCGACCATGTTGTTGCCGATGTGCGTCCAAAGGACAAAGCCTCTGTAGTCGAATCCTTAAAACAGGAAGGAAACGTAGTTGCCATGGTTGGAGACGGCATCAACGATGCCCCTGCCCTTGCTGCATCTGATATAGGCATTGCCATTGGAGCCGGCACTGATGTGGCTATTCAAGCTAGCGATATCACCTTGATACGGGATGATTTGCGAACCGTGACAGATTCTATATCCGTGTCCAGGCGTACCATGAGAACGATCAAAGAGAACCTGTTTTTTGCTTTCATCTATAACATTATTGGTATTCCCATAGCAGCTGGCATCCTATACCCCATATGGGGTATCACCCTAAACCCGATGATCGCATCGGCAGCTATGGCGCTCTCGAGTGTTTCTGTGGTTATGAACAGTTTGAGATTGAGGAGCTGGCATCCGAAGCGATTGCTCAATAAATAACTATCACCGTTTAGACTATATATACACTATGCAATCAGAAACGATTAACATAGAAGGCATGAGTTGCAATCACTGCGTCATGTCCGTCAAGAATGCATTGACATCCCAAGAAGGCGTTGTTGTGGAATCCGTTGAAATTGGAACAGCGAAGGTGCAGTACGATCCTGCTCAGATACAACGCGGCAGCCTGGTCGAAGCTATCGAGGATATTGGATTCGACGTCGTAGGCGATAACAATTAAAAATACCCGTCAAAGATCGCCACGTTGAGGGCGTAGAACGATTTCCTCAACCACTGTTCGATCGGTCATATGATGGATATCCAGTACCGCTTGAGCAATGTCTGAAGCCGGCATGAAGCGTTCTTCGGGCAGGTCAACCCCGTCCCAACTGGGCGTGAAGGTGGCTCCAGGCAATAAGGCAGTGACCCTAATTCCATTGTCCTTTGTTTCTTCTCGTACACAGCGAGCAAGCCCCAGCAACCCGTGCTTGGCGGCACAATAGGCTGCCCCACCGGCATAAGCCCGAATAGAAGCAACAGATGCCATGTAGAAAATAGACCCGCTCCCCCGCTCTACCATATCGGCAAGGAACGCCTTTGTAACGAAAAACGCGCTGCTCAAATTGACGTCCAACTGCTGCTGGAACGACATCACGTCCATCTCCAAAAGGCTTCCCGGCTGAAAGAGGCCGGCATTATTTATGAGAACATCAGGAACGCCCCATTGTGACTTCACCTCCTCACCCATTACAGCTACATCTGACATTTGGGTTACATCACAAGGCAAAACCAGGGTTTCCGCTCCGTTTTGGTTGCACACAGAAGCTACTTCATCCAGTTTATCCTTATTCCTTGAGACGAGAACGATCTGAGATTTATGTTCTTTAGAGAACGCCTCGGCAAGTGCTCGGCCAATCCCCTGGCTGGCTCCTGTAATTACGATGATTGACATGGTTTTTATGCTCCAACTAGTCGCATGAATTCCAAGCGGGTCGCTTCCCGATGAAACTCACCGCTCATTGCACTTGTCGTTGTGACAGAATTTTGCTTCTCGGCGCCACGCATCATCATACAGAGATGACTGGCCTCGATAACTACAGCGGTACCTAACGGATTCAGCACGCGATCAACCGCATCGCGAACTTGCAACGTCAGCCGTTCTTGCACCTGTAGGCGGCGCGCAAACACATCAACAATGCGAGGAATTTTACTCAAGCCGACTATTTTCCCGTTTGGGATATAGGCCACGTGAGCCTTTCCGAAGAACGGCAACATATGATGCTCGCACAAGGAGTAGACTTCAATATCCTTAACCAAAATCATCTCACTGTAATCCTCTTCGAAGAGGGCAGACTTCAGAATTCGATCCGGGTCCAGTTGATAACCGTGTGTAAGAAACTGATAGGCTTTAGCTACACGCTCTGGTGTTTTTAGCAAGCCTTCCCTGCTAACATCTTCACCCAATTTAGTGATGATCGTATCTACAGCACCTGAGATAATCTCGGTGGTTTCATTGTCATAAATGTCTTCACGGCGATAGAGCCTTTCGTCTGAACGCAATTCTCCATTTGAAGACTTTTTACTCTGAGAGCTTTTTTTGCCCATACTACTATGATCGTTTAACTCTTAAAGGAGGTAGGTAGGTATTTCAGTCGCCGAAGTATTCAGCCATATTTCGCTCCGTTTCTTTCAATAGGATACGATGAAGCCGACCTGAGGGAAGAGCATGTTCCAACTCTCTCCAAAATGCAACGACAAGATTTTCGGTGGAAGGAATGATCCCTTGCAGGAAATCGACCTCTAGATTGAGGTTTGAATGGTCACATTTAGAAACAATTTTTTCTTCGATAACCTTTTTAAGTTCACCTAAATCGATTACATATCCGGTCTCAGGATCCGGTTCACCTGAAACAGTTACCTCAAGATCATAATTGTGCCCATGCCAGTTTGGGTTATTACATTGACCAAATGTGGAACGATTCCATTCATCTGATTTTGCAGGATTGTGAAGACGATGTGCTGCATTAAAATGCATTTTTCGAGTCACATAAACCGTGGGCATAGCAACTAATCCGAGGTACAGCGGTGTTATTAATGAAATGAATGAATATTCCTTACACATATAGATAAGGTGGGTTTCATAGAGACCGGAGACAATGGTCCGGGCCCTCGAGACATGGGTTCAACGTCGAAACCGAAATCGTTGAACTTTAAACATTGAACTTTGAACGTTTAGCGTATGGCAGAAAAAACACTTTTTCAAAAGATCGCAGATAAGGAAATTCCGGCGGATATCGTGTATGAAGACGATCAATGCATTGCTTTTCGAGACATTAACCCGCAGGCATCTACGCACATCCTGATTGTCCCCCGTAAACCGATACCTACCCTGAACGACTTAACTCCTGAGGACAAAACAACGGTTGGTCATCTTTTTCTTGTTGCCAAGGATATCGCCGCCCAGGAAGGATTAAGCAATGGGTATAGGACCGTGTTTAATTGCGGGGAAGATGGAGGCCAAACGGTCTATCACATCCACCTGCATTTATTAGGAGGCCGGCCTCTTGCGTGGCCTCCAGGTTAACCGTTCTATCCTGGTGAATCGTATTCCTAAAAGAAGGCTCCTACCAGGTAACGAGGCTACTTGGCTGTTGGGCCTCCTATGCATCTGTATGGGAGTCCAAATGGCGCATGGTCAATCGAATTACCGCTTTGAAACCGACTTTGAGCGAGACATAAATCGATACCGGTGGCTCGCAGGGTTACACATGGCTCAACCTGTCGATTCGTGGTCCCTGCAACTACATAATCGGTTTACGTCGGACGCATTCATCTTATTCAACAATGTTCTTAGCTTTCGAGATGAGAACATTCTCAATTGGACACTTCGCCCTTCTACGGTTAAAAAGCTTACGCCCGGCATTCGCGGCTACCTTGCCTCGTACAGCCAAAGCCGTGTATTCACGCAGACGGTGTATGGTACACTTGCGTATTCCGTTCGGGACATACTGGCCGTAGAGCCCTATCTCGGCCTTGCCATGGATCATAGGCCCGGTGTAAATCAAGGAAACCAGGGTGCCTCGCTGCGCAGGGACGCCGGCCCAGCCTTTGGCACTTCCCTTACCATGCCCAAGCAAATCATCGCAGGATACAACGTAGAGCTCGATGCCCAGGGGAATGTGCAATTAATTACACCGCGCAGGGGTGGGCTCATGAAGGCCCGAGGGCGTGGCGAACGCTTTTTTGACAAATCTCGGCTTGCCTCCGAAGTCTCTTATTCCAATGTCCGCCGCGATACGTACCAGAGCGTATCTTTCCTAAACCGCGACTCCAATCTGGACCCTCTTTCGGAGACCATTGAGGCCACAACAAGTGACACTCTGCAGGTCCTTGTAGAACTTGAAACGCCTCTCACCTCCTCTTTACAACTCATAAATCGCCTGGGGTATTCGTCGAACAATCGCCGAATCCGCACCCTCCGTACACCAGAAGAATCCCTTTTCTTTGATACCAACTTCGCCCGCCGCAGCGTCGACATCGAGATTGGTGTTATGTATCAGACGCCTAAGCTTCAGTCTCAGATTACCTTCACGGGCGCTACAGAAGTAGAACAACGGCAACTTGAGAACAGGGACGAACTCCCTCCTATTCAAGCCACACAAAAAGGCGACCTGTTGGAGCAAGCAGATTACGATCGAAGCATCTTTGGAATCAGAACCCGGAACAGGTGGGCCCTATCAGAGCAAATTTCCTTTAATTTAGAAGCGACAGCCAACATCCTGCGGCACGACACCCCCGTAAGCAATCAGGATGACCGCGACGAGTCCTTCTTTAGTGGGCAACTGGGGGCAGAGTACAGGCTGAATCAGTACGTCACCATGCAATTCAGCGTGTTTGGGACGTATTATCACACGGTTTATCTAAAAGCCAGGCGCTCGGCAGAAAACAATGTTCAACGCTCTCTACGTTTCCGGCCTACGATTATTTGGACGCCCTCCCCTTCCACTTATGCCCGAGTACGGTCTGAAGTACGAGCCACCTATACTGTTGATGACTTCGTGCTCGAGGGCCGGCGCCCTACCGACCAATCGGCTCGCGAGCTACAGTACGAAGCCGAGATCCGCCAGGACCTGACGAACAAATACGCTGTGATCCTCAACCTGGGGACGAGCGACTTGCATCTGGGTCGTTTTTTACAGGATTCGTTTGCAGAAATTCCCTTCGATACCCTACGCACCTACAGCGGTTGGGCCCGCATCCGTTCTGTCGGTAAAGTGCAAGGTGAGATCGGCATGCGGTTATTTATACGCACTGACTTTGAGCGTGCCAGCACAGTACGCTATAGAAGACTGGATGAGAATGGAGCCATTCAGCTTGACGAGTTTGGGAATCCTGTATTCAGCTCTATTACACGTACCGGCCGCCGGTGGATCGAGCAAGTTGGGCCAACATGTGCTATTATCTGGAGTATGCAAAAAAACTCCGAACTCCGCCTGGATGGCTGGCTCAACGTTCAACACATCCGGCAACGATTATATGGCGATCTACCTGAAGACCTTGCTGAACACATCCGTTCAGAAGCTCGCAGGGGAACGCGTAAGATTATCCCTAATTTAGCAGTCTCAGTGCGATGGAATCTGTAAAAACGCCTGTAAAGACCCTTGGTGTTACCGGGGGAATCGGTAGTGGAAAAAGTGCCGTGTGTAAGGAGCTTGAGGAACTAGGAGCTGCTGTCTTCTCTGCAGATCAAGTAGCAAAACATATCATGGTCAGCGACCCAGGTGCGCGGGAAGAAATCATACATGCATTTGGCGCAGAAAGCTACCTGCCCGATGGTGCACTGAACCGAGCTTACCTGGCACAAACCGTATTTGGTGACGAAGCCCAGGTAGCAACCATTAATGGCATTGTCCACCCCCGAGTATTTCAGGCTTTTCAGGAGCAAAAAAAACACTGCAAGGCCCCGCTTCTTGTACACGAGGCCGCTCTTATTTTCGAATCCGGGGGATACAAACACCTGGACGCTGTACTGGTCGTCCATGCCCCGCTGGAAATCCGCATCCAACGGGTAATAGCACGAGATGGAGCTAGCCGGCAACATGTCTTAGACCGAATGGGCCATCAATTACCAGCAGAAGAATTGCTACGCCGCGCAGATTACGTAATCAACAATGACTCCGATCTGGATACGTTGCGGCAAAGGGTACAGGAGTTTTACAATCTGTATGTAGCAATCAAATGATGCTCATTTGATTGGTTTCGGGTTTCGGGTTGGTTTCGGGTTAATGCAATTAAACTCGAAACCAACTCGGAACGCGAAACACGAAACCCATTTGGTTACGCAGGTACACCTAGACTTTCTTCGTATGCTTTCCAGTCTTGGAGGAATTTCTCGAGGCCACGATCGGTGAGAGGGTGATTCAGTGTGGCTTTGATAACCTTCAATGGCATTGTAGCCACGTCAGCACCTACGAGTGCAGATTCTACTACGTGCATAGGATGACGAATAGACGCTGCTAAAACTTCTGTTTCCAGGCCGTAGTTCTGGTAAATCTGAACGATTTGCTCGATCAGTTCCATCCCATTGTGCGAGATGTCGTCCAGGCGGCCGATGAAGGGGCTGATATACGTAGCACCCGCTTTTGCCGCGATTAGAGCCTGTGTTGGAGAGAAGCAGAGTGTACAGTTAGTACGGATCCCTTCATCAGAAAACGTCTTAATGGCTTTGATTCCATCCAGAATCAAAGGTACTTTAACAACAACGTTTTTATGTAACTTAGCCAGGGTTCTACCTTCAGATACAATTCCAGCATAATCTGTTGCGGTAACCTCAGCGGATACGTCTCCATCCACGATTTCACATATCTTCACAATGTGTTCGTGGAAATTAACATTTCCTACTTTGCGTACAAGAGAGGGGTTGGTTGTAACACCGTCTAGTACACCAAGATCATTGGCTTCTTTAATTTCATCAAGGTCAGCAGTGTCAATAAAGAACTTCATGGGCTCTAAGTTATTAAAGTGATGTAGTTGACAATCGAATGTAAAATGAGATCGTGTAAATCGTTACTTATTGTGCTCATCTCTACAAAACACGATCGGTAATTGTGCCTATTTCTGAAACGGTATTTCAAGAATTGTTACAAATCTAACGAAGCATTCACTAACTAGTGCCCCTCAGCGTACATAAAGCATTCAATTTTCACCCTCTAGTCCTCTCATATTGATCACCGATACCATTCTTAATTCTTATTTAATGCGCCACGACATTCATTGACACGAATACGTTACGACTTAGCAACTCCCCCTGAGTACACTCTCTTTAATCAGACTATTTAGTTGACATGATATACCTTTGCATTTATGAAGACGACGCCATGGACAGGCTGACTCCTATCATTGAAACGCGCAGTGTTTTTCAGCTTCGGCTCGGCGCCAGGACGATCCATCGCCGTATATGGGATAAACTAGGTAGGCCTTCCCGTGCTTTTCATGTCCGGCCACACCTGGCTGATCACATATCAAGTCAGTATAACGTGCCCGTGAACACGCTGCCAGAAGGTGTTTCGATCATGTTTATAAACGGCCGGCTCGTTTCAGCACCCGCTGCCTTCTACGCTATGCTGTTAGAAGTAATGCGAACTGAAAAGGAGAGCAGAGTATTCATGCAAGGGGATGAAATGATTGCTGCCTGGGTGCCCAATGCTCCAGCAGATCTGCTAAATAGGGAGTCCATTACTCGTGAGGTGATAGGGACTGCGAAAGAAGAAGTCCTGGACAGAACCGTGGTCCTTCTTCATCATTTATGGAATTTACTGGACTACCTGCACGATGCGTTACTCGACGATGTTCAAGACCTTATCCGATTTATTCCTTCTCTCGACCGTTCTAATTCGCAAATAGACCATCACTCTACGGTCATCAATCCCTCAGACATCTATCTTGCTCGGAATGCGCAGGTGGCTCCTGGCGCCATCCTAAATGCTGCTGAAGGTCCCATCTACATAGACTCAGGGGCTCGCATCATGGAAGCTGCTCTTGTTAAAGGCCCTGTCTATATCGGCCCTCAAAGCGTTGTAAAAGCCCAGACCAACATAGAGCAAAGTGCTATTGGTCCAGTATGTAAAGTAGCCGGGGAAATTCACAGCGCGATTTTCCAATCCTATTCCAATAAGGCACACGCGGGTTTTGTAGGGAATTCGTACATAGGCTCGTGGTGCAACCTGGGTGCAGACACCAATACCTCAAACTTGCGCAATGATTACGCACCGGTTACCCTTTACAGTGAAAAGCTAGGGATTTACCAACCAACGGGGAGGCAATTTCTTGGCTTGATTATGGGAGATCACAGCAAGTGCGGGATCAATACCATGTTCAACACCGGTACCTTGACGGGCGTTTTTTGCAACCTGTACGGAAGCGGATTCCAATCAAGATATGTCCCTTCCTTCTCTTGGGGGGGCCCTGAGTCAGGCCTGGAGCCTTACCGGATTGACAAAGCAATCGCGGTGGCAGAACGCGTCATGGCCCGCCGCAACATAGAGCTTGCCCAAAGTGAGCAACAGTTATTGCATCGGATCTTTTCAGAGAGGCACGAAAAGCTGATTGCCCAATAGTGGTTACTCTATGTCGCTTTCAGCACAATGAGAGTCAGGTCGTCGCTTAACTGAGTAGCACTGCCTGTAAAGCTGATGATTTCTTTACGTATCGCGTTGAGAATGCCTTGCGCAGTTTCGCCCTGTGTGTCTCTTAATATGGTCTCCAGGCGATCTTCGTGAAATTCTTCACCACCGGGGCTCATCGCTTCAGTGACTCCATCTGTAAAGATGGCCAATATATCGCCAGGCTCAAGAGTCACCTGGCCTCTCTCGTACTCTGCATCTTTAAAAACACCGAGGAGCAAACCTCCAACTTCCAACAACTCTAAGTCTCCAGTAGCTCGCAGTAACATGGGAGGGTTGTGGCCGGCGTTTACGTAATCGAGCGTTTTTGTCTGGGGCTCATACAGGCCTGTAAAGGCAGTAATAAACTTATCGAATCCTGTATTTTTGCAAATTACCCGGTTCATATGAGAAATAAACTCTTCCATGGTTAGATCCATGGGCACCATGGTATGCAAACAGGCTTGGAGGTTCGCCATCAAGAGCGCGGCCGGCACGCCTTTGCCTGTCACATCCGCTATGGCAAGCAAAATGCTTCCGTTGCTCTGGGAAACGAGATCATAATAATCACCGCCGACGTGCCTACTTGGTAGGGCCAGGGCTGCCATTTCCACCGACGCATCTGAGGGGACCGAGCTTGGAAGCAGGCGTTCCTGAATATCTCTAGCAAGCCTCATCTCCTCTTCTAGCCGCTCTTTTTCAATCTGCTCCTCGACGAGGTAGGTATTTTGAATCGACACAAAGGCCAGGTTCCCTAACGCATATAACAGATCAAAATCGCCTTTTTGATAGTCTGCTCCTGTCATTTTGGGCCCCAGGCAAAGAACAGCTTGAATCTCCCCCTGGTGTTTGATCGGTAATATCAGCGCAATCCCGAGGTCGCATAAAGAAGCCCATTCGGGCGGGCACTCATCCTTGGTGAGGACCAGTTCTTTGGTCAATTCGCAGAACTTATTCAAGACGTCCTGCTGGCACTGATTCCGGTTGATGCCTTGAGCAGCTACAATCTGAAATTCATTTTCATCCTCTTGCTCATCTCCCGGCCCTCCTCTTTTCAGCACAAACAGATACTTATTTACGAGCATCTGCCCCATCAGAGCGAACGTAAGCAGCTTAACAAGGTAGTCGCGATCGATACTGGAGTTGAATTCTTGCGACAGATCAAACAGGGTATTTAGCTGCTGAATTTTACTATCCAGATCCCTGTTTGCTGTTTGCAATTCCTCTACCATCAGCGCGTTTTGAACAGATGTTGAGGAAATACTAACAAGAGATAGGATAAACTCTTCGTCGATCTTATCCCATGGATTCCCATTTGCCTTCGGGCCAAGCCCGATGAGTCCAATTTTCCGTGATCCAAACGATACAGGGAGCACCACGACGATTCCATGCCCTTTAAGAAGATCCGGGACCTGGTCACCCTTTAGGATATCTTCCGTCTCCAGATTCCCCAGTGAGATATGCTCATCCTCATTAAGCTCTTTGATTCCTTTTATACTGAGTACACGATAATCAGACGTATCTGCGTCGTAAATAAGCGCAATTCCTCGTGTAACAAACAATCTACTCATTGCTGTCAACAGCAGATTGCTCAGGATAAAAGAGATATCCAGTGATGAACTCAGGAGTTGACTCGTCTCATAAAGAGCCCTCAAGTCATGACGTATCGTCCGTTGCTCCTGTGAGGTGGAATCAGGCATTATGTGTGTCTACCGTAGATGAGTGGATCCGATGAATGAGTACTCGATCTAATGCTTTATTAACCGACAAGTTTTATTCATCCAGGTGAATGACTTCAACTTCCTTTGCTTTTCCATTTTCAATGTGCAACCGAAGGCAGGTTTTCACTTTATGAAATCCCTGCCGGCCGGCTGCCCCTGGATTAATGTAAAGCATTTTTTGTAATGAAGGCACTCGCTCCACCCGTAATATATGGCTGTGACCGCATATAAAAATATCCGGCGTGTTTTCAGACAGGATTTTGCCCATTCCACGCTGCCAGGCTTTAGGATGCCCGGCAATGTGCGTCATCCAGAATGATAGGCCTTCAACCGAGAATCGATCATGTTCTACGGATCGGTGGCGCAACGATTGTCCATCTATATTTCCCCATACGGCCCTGGTGGGGGCAATGGCTTCTAGTTGATCCAATATCTGATCTGTACCAATATCTCCGGCATGGAGAATAAGATCGACGTTTTCCAGATAGGTTGGAAGAGAAGGATGGAAGTAACCGTGGGTATCAGACAGAATACCAATGACCATTAACGGGAGGGGATCAGCGCAACATTAATCGAACACCCAATTGCCTTCTCGCTTTGGGCCAGCTTCCGCTAGACGGTGCCCATTGCTGTAAAGGCAAGCCAATAAAAGGCAGAATTTGATAACTAGGGCGATTAAACTCTATCCCTGAGCGAAACCAGATAACGCCTCCCACATAGTCCTTTGACTCAGTAATTTCGCGTTCAAAGCTCGTTGCTGCAGAAAGGGTAAATTGAGGCAACAAAGGTTCTTGATACGAGGTCTCTAGCAGATCATAGCTCCCAGCCTGACCAAGGAAAGAAAGAAATATATTGCTACCTGCTGGGTCAAACTTAAAGTTATAACCGAGCATTAGATGCAATTCCCACCCCAGTGCCCGGGTATAGATTATATCGATCTCTGAGCGAGGAGCGATCTCGGACACCGTATTATGCAACAGAAAACTGTTAGACAGGTTGGGCTCACTGATCAACCACTGCTCATAGCCTAACTTTACGCGGCGGATACCAAAAGCAAACTCGGTAGAACTGAGGGGAGACACAAACGAGGAGGACAACCAGGCTACATCTATCTGAGGGAATCCAGCTCGGCTATCGAACGACGGATCCACGGCAAGACGCAACGCAGTAGATGATTGTTCAGAGCGCTCGTAGTAGGTAAGAATCACCCAGCTTAACGAAAGGCCACGGCGTGTAGTATTCCCAGCGGCATCCACAACAGCACTAAGATCCATCCGGGACGCCAACTTGTAATCAAGCCTAAAACTTACACCGAGTGGGTCCGACTCAAGGGATTGAATTCCATCACCCTGCAGGGCGCCGGCATTTCGATAAGACACTTCTGCTGATAACGCATATCCACTGAAAAACGGACGTTGAGCTTGTTCGCTTCGATAGAGAGGGTCGTTGAGGAGAAACGGACGCTGTGCGTAGGAAAAAGCAGGAAACAAAACAATCACAACCAAGAGCAAGATCGCCTGCTTCGGTAAATTGCTACTGATATGTTTCCAGTTTTTCAAAATGAAATACATATGGCTATTTCCAAGCCTGGGTACAATCAGGTATACGCAACAAAGCAGGGGGGCTTCACACCTGAAGATTGTAGATATGTATTATACGAAATTTATTTCACTATAACGATAGTATTAACCCGTGAATCAGACGTGAGGTTTCATGAAAACAGAAGACGGGAGATCGTGGACAGGAGTGGGTTAGGCAAGACCTATTTAACTACTCATGCCCGACTCTTGTCTGCTCCCTCCCGTCTCCTGTCCTGTACGTATTAATTCGGGCTTCTGTTGCCGCCGCGGCGGCCGCCGGCTTGTCCTCTACGGCGTTCTTGGATTTCAGCTACCGTTTCCTTGTAGACCTTCAATTTGTCTTCGGACAGCACAGTGGAGAGTTTTTCGGTGGTCATCGCTTGCAGGTCTTGCATTTCCTGCCGCATCATCCCGCGTGCGTTACGATCTCGTTGCCCTGCGTAGGCTTCGAAGATGGAGACTTGCTCCTCGCTTTGAGCCATCAATATGTCGCGGACCTGCTTGGCCTGGTCATCCTGGAGGTCAAGCTTTCCTACGATTTCCTCAACCTGAGCCTTGGCTCGTTCTGCTCGTTGTTCGGGGCTTCCAAAACCTTGAGCGAAACTGGTGGAAACCAGGGAGACCCCAATGAACAGCCAGGCAAAAAGTGCACGTTTGATTAATTTAGTCATGACGTTATTCTTTGAGTTTCGATATAATTCAGCAATCACATGTACCTAGACGAAGAGACCGCCTCCTTCATTCCATTCGTTTGGCCTATTATTCAATGCCACGCATCGTTTCTTCAATCAACATATCAACAACAGCTTTCAATGCCTCGTCATGAGATGCCCCACTCGTAATGGCTTCATGGTACGTTTGTAATTGCCAGTGAGCACTCGTTCCCTGGCCAAGAATAGTACGTGCATGGGTCACCTCATCGATGCAGCCGAAGAACTCCGCGTCTTCATTGATATACCCCAATAGCTCGTCAAGAAGGCGCGCATAGGGTACGACCTGGCCTTGCCCATAATCGATAAGCCCCTGCTCAAAGCCATATCGTTGCGCTCGCCAGCGATTTTCGTTCAAGAGCAAATTGGCATACGTACGCCAACGTTGATTATTCACTCTCAGCCGATAAAGCATACGCAACCAGCACCGGTACAATGCAGCAAGGCAGATACCGTCCTCTAATCGAGTACAAATGTCAGGAATTCGCATTTCTAACGTGGGAAATCGCATGCTTGGCCGAATATCCCACCACACTTTTGAACTATCCTCAATAACGCCCGCATCAACAAGCACATTTACATGGCGTTGATAGTCAGCAAAACTACTAAACCTCTCAGGAAGTCCGGTTCTCGGCAATTCATTCCACACGGCAATTCGATACGACTTGAGCCCTGTGTTATCTCCTTCCCAGAAGGGTGAAGAGGTACTGAGAGCAAGCAAATGCGGGAGGATGTAGCTGGTCTGATCCATCATGTCGATCCGCAAATCGGCGTCCTCTATCCCTACATGGACGTGCATTCCACTAATCACCATTCGACGCGCCACGGCTTGCATGTCTCTTGCTAAAATAGCGTATCGATCTTTATTCGTGTGTTTTTGACTTTGGGTTGAAGAGAACGGATGCGTAGAAGCAGCAATAATCGCCAGCCCATGTTTTGCAGCAACAGAGGACACCCCACTCCTGAGCCGTTTTAGTTCGTCCCTGGCTTCAGCTATTGTATGACAAACCCGAGTACCTACCTCAATCTGGGATTGAAAAAACTCAGGAGTCACCTGCTCAGCCAATACTTCTTGACACTCAGGCAACATGGATGGCGGGGCCTCCCTGATTAAATTCCCGGTCTCTTTATCAACGAGAAGATACTCTTCTTCGATACCAATACTAAAGCTAGGTTCTTTTAACATGTAGGCCCTCACAGTTGGTCAATCCGCAAGATGATAATCTGACGAAAAAAGATCTGATCAATAATTTCGAAGGGAAGATACTATTTTTTCTAAAAAAGAACGTTATCGCGTTCGCGCCCGAGTATCAACACATCCAAATTCGCTCATCCACACCCCTATTCGCTTATTTTGCCTTGTGATTTTTTCACTTTTACGAATAAAAAAGACTATCCCATCAAATTAAATTTTCTGTTCATCTGGAATATACCCCCATTCAACTCCATAATTTAGCCACCCAATCAGATATGACTCATTTCGTCGTATCAACCAGTTAGGTTTTAAGCTGGGATAGAAATGAAGTTATAAACCGCTTCAATTACGCAATAAAGGGTAGTTGCGCACTCTTTAACCCTCCCTCCATTATTGAACGCGTGAAACGCTCTATCAGCGTTCGAAATTTTACGAGAGCTCTCCTTCTATATCCTTAGACACGATTTAGGAGGCTCTTTTTTACTTAATAAACTCTCATTAGGAAGAACATGAAGAAGTTACCTTTATTCCTGTTGGTACTCTTATTGTCTCCGGTAGTGGCCTTTAGTCAGGGCACGCTATCGGGCACAATATCTGATGGTGAATCAGGAGATGTATTGCCTGGGGCCAACATTATTGTAGTAGGAGAAAACTTAGGAGCTGCTGCCGGCCTCGACGGCACGTACTCCATCACAGGCATTCCTGTAGGCACATACACAATTCGAGTTACGTTCATCGGCTACAAACAGATCGATCAAGAAGTATCTATCGCCTCGGGTGACAATACACTTAACGTTTCTCTAGACCCTGACTTTACCGGGCTTGAGGAAGTGGTCGTAACCGGTATTGCTTCTGCTACATCCAAAGCACGTGCTGAAGTTGCCGTTTCTTCTTTATCTACAGACAAATTGCTTGAGCAGAACGCCTACCAGGATGTTTCTCAGCTACTAAACGGAAAAATCCCTGGTGTAAGCGTCCAGCCATCTTCTGGCAACGTAGGTGGAGGTATTCGCTTCAACATGCGCTCTAGCACCGGCCTCAACGGTGGTGGCCAGCCAGTGATTTATATAGACGGTGTTCGTATCGATGCAAGTGAAGTTGGCGGTTTTAGTGCAGGTGGTCAAGATGTATCCATGCTATCATCTATTAACCCTGAAGAAATTGCTTCTGTAGAAGTTCTGAAAGGCCCTGCAGGTGCAGCGCTATACGGTACGAGTGGTTCAAACGGTGTTGTTCTGATTACCACCAAAAGAGGGTCTCTTTCTTCTGCGGACCGTCCTTTTACGATTAATTACAAAGGTGTACTAGGGACAAACTCGCAATTCCAGGAATATGACCAATTCACGGCTGGTACTCCTGAAACGGCGAACGCATTCTTCCGCGATGGTGACATTGAGCAGCATTCTATCAACGTATCGGGTGGATCTGCGCGTGTACGTTACTTTGCTTCTTATGACAATCGTTTTGAAGAAGGCCACATGCGCAACAACAAGTTGGAACGTCAGAGCTTCCGCGCAAACTTTGAAGCTTTCCCAATGGAAAATCTGACTGTGCGTGCAAATACAGGCTATACACTCAACGATATCAACCGTCCTCAGAACGACAACAACATCTTTGGATATCTGGGTAACACCCTGCTTGCTAGCTCTCCATTCGTGTTCACAGATAGCCTTGCCATTGAAGGAGTCGCTAACATCCAGCGTATCTCTCGATTCATCGGTACTGCAGAAATCGAATACAGACCTATTGAAAACCTCACATTGAGAGGATCTATTGGATTTGACGGAACGGACCTCAGAAATGACGAATCTTTCCCTTCAAACCTTAGCTATTCAGGTCGTACAAACGGTGAGCGCAATATCCTGAATCGCCGTAATGAGCAGTACACGTACGACTTCAATGCGCGCTATGCCTACGACCTTGGGTCATCTGGGCTTACTGGTACAACGATCATTGGATCGCAGTCGTTCAACCGGATTTTGAGAAACTTCAACTTCACCAAGCAGAACTTCTCATCTGAGTTGGTAACAAACGTTGGTGCCGGTGCCGATTTCATCGGTGGCGACGAAGGATTCCTTCATGTCCGTGAAGCAGGTGTTTACGCACAGCAAGAATTTGCATTCAACAACTGGTTGTTTGCAACATTGGGTGCTCGCCAGGACTTCGCAAGCGCTGTAGGTGCTGATGCTCCAAGTATCTTCTATCCTAAAGCTAGTTTTGCTGTTCGCGTTGACCAGGTGGCAAGTATGCCGTCTTTCATCAACTTCTTTAAAGTACGCGCGGCTTACGGTGAAACAGGTCAGCTTCCTGGCAACCTCGACGGTTCGCTACTTCGCTGGGCTGCTGAGCCATCAGGATATGGCGCAGGCGCTGTAACAAGCTTCATTGGTAACATCGAAATCGAGCCAGAGCGAATCAAAGAACTCGAAGGGGGTATCGAGCTCGGTATGCTTAATGACCGCATCGGTCTTGAACTAACCGGTTACCTACAGAAAGCGGAAGATTCCATCATCGGTTTCCAAAATGCACCTTCTTCAGGCCAGACAGCTTCTAGCGTTCCATTCAACGTAGGTGCTTCTACTGGATGGGGCATCGAATCTAGCCTCGTAGTTGACGTTGTTCGCCAGCGTAACTATGGTGTTGACCTCGCTATTATCTGGAATTACCAGGAGAATGAAGTCGACGACCTCGGCGATGCTCAGCCTATTTTCAGTGGCTTCGACACCAACGTTATCAAAGAAGGATTGCCTAAAGACGCTTTCTACACATGGTCTTCTCGTGCAACATTCAACGACGATGGTTCCTATGCGGGTGCTGAACTAACCACAACCGATGTAGATGGCGATGGCGAACCTGATCGCGCATTCTTTGGACTTCCTTATCCAAAACATAATGGTTCAGTTACATTGAACGTTCGCTTCCTCCGTGACTTCACCTTCAGTGGTCTTCTGGACTGGCAGCTTGGCAACAGCGTGTATAACAACACACACCTGTTCAGCCGCCGTTTTGGTGCGTTCTTCAAGCGCAATGAAGCCCTTGTAAATATCGGCCAGGTTACTGCTGACCAGGTAGGATTGGAAGATGACAATATTCCTGTCTACGACGTAGGAACTGAAGACTATCGACGTGCAGCTGAAGTAGTTGCTGGTACTGAATTCTCTCTCCAAGGTGTAGACCTTGACGGAAACTGGATTGAAAAAGCTGATTTTGTCAAGCTTCGTGAAATCAGTGTCCGTTATGACTTCACCAACCTGATGAGAAAAGCGAATATCACACGCTATGTTCGCAGCGCAAGCTTCACACTTTCAGCTCGAAATCTCTGGATGTCTACTACTTACAGTGGTATGGATCCTGAAGTTAACTTCACGGGAGCTATCAGCTCTACACGTGCATCTGACTTCCTGACTCTCCCTCAACCACGTGTTATCTACGGTACATTAACCATCGGATTGTAATCGATAGGTTCATAAAACACTGTAGTATTTCATTTAGAGAACTGAAATTATCATAATTATCATGAATAGATTATTTGTCATATTCACTTTCCTACTTGCAGGCACGTTTGTAGGATGTGATACCTTCGTAGAGGATACCGACCTGCCTATCGACAGCATCGATGATCCTCAGTTGAGCGTAGAAACTCAGGTTGAATTCATTGTCAAAGGGGTTCAATCACGATTTTCTACTACTGCAGACCGCCTACTGGTATTCGCCGGCGGGCTTTCTGACGAGTTCATTTTTGACCAAAACGTTCCAAACGCGACGTTCCCTAGTTTCGCTGAAATGGACATTGGTGACATCACATTTGCCAATAACTCAAATGATGGTGTTTACAATGACCTGGGAGAGCTTCGCTTCTTCGCAGACAATCTGCTCCTTCGTATTCAAGACATTGAATTCGAGGACACTGCCTTGAGAACAGAAGCCGAGTTTACCGCGAACCTGTACGGGGGTCTTGCCCGCTATTTCTTCGCAACATACTACGGGCTTGACAAGCGTCAAGGTGGTGGAATCATTACAGACGATCCTGAGAATCCCGGTCCTTTTGTACCTTCGGACCAAATGTATGCCCAGGCAATCGCTAAAATGGAAGCGGCTCGTGCTCTTGGTGATGCAGCTCAAGCTCGTATCATCAACACGATCATTGCTCGCATCCATCTATTCCAGGGTGACTTTGCATCGGCAAGAACGTCAGCCGAAGCTGGAATGATCGAAGGAGACGCTGCTTTTGAGTCTCTACATGCTGTAGACAACACAAACTACTACTGGTCACAAGCGGGCATCGGCCGCAACCAGTGGGTTACTGACTTCCGTTACAACGCATATGTTGAAGCGGATCCAGCTGAAGCAGCACGTATTCCTCTTGAGGAAGTTCTCGGAAACGACGGAACCACGGTTTACTATCGCCAGGGTCTATACACAGCTCGTGAAAGCTCACTTCCTATCACTAAATGGCAGGAAAATGAACTGATACTTGCTGAGCTTGATATCCGCGGTGGAGACGCTGCTGGTGCATTAACTCGCATCAACCAGGTAAGAGCAAGCCACGGCCTCGCCGCACTTGCTTCAGCGGACATGCTCGTTCTTATGGATGAGCGTGATAAAGAGCTCTTCACCATGGGCTTAAGACTCCCAGACCAGCGCCGGATGGACATCTGGCATCTGGGTCCTGACACCTGGTGGTACCTCCCCATTACGCAAAACGAACGAAACATCAACGAGAACATCTAATCCAGATTTTCGAGATGGTTGAAAGAGGCTGCTTCATCAATTGAGGCAGCCTCTTTTTTTGAAACAGTTTTGTCTGTAAGCGATTCGTATAAGATACCTTGTTACCCAAACGGTAAAGGCGTGAAACACATTTACTGCATCTCTTTTCCTTTTGCTTGCGTGCTCGCGTTACATCTTGTGAATCCGTCCTTCGGACAACAAGCTGCCCCTACATCCCTTCCTCTAGTTGAACAAGCCATCGAGGCGATACAGCAAGGGAATGCAGATGCAGCCCTTGATCCTCTCGAGGATCTCTTTGAAACCGAGCCGGCCTGGTTCACGCCCGAACACCATTCCCTCGCCTATTGGCTAGGGCAGGCGTACTATGTCGACGGCCATATTGAAGACGCACGCGAAGTGTGGATGATTGGATCAGAAGCCCTTGAGGAATCGGAATTGTTTGATCCACGATTAGAAGCCTCCCTCCTGGCAGCTGTTTTTGATCATGAAGTGCAAGAGGACTATGCCATCAGCACCACCCGATACTTACGTATCCTGGGAGACCTTAATGCTTCTACTGACCTGTCTTCTCTACCTGAGTTAACTCCTTTTCTACAGGCTCTCCTCTTTATTCTGCCTCAAGAGGTCAAGACAACGATTGGCATACAACGTACTGCCGACTTAGACACCTACAGTTGGTCCTCTTTTATAGCTGCAACACTGGTCACGTGGTGGCGCAGCCAGGACTCTGCTCCTGCAACGCGCATCAATGAAATGCTCCTGGAGCACTTGCAGCGCGTTGCCCATGCAAAGAAGTACTATTTTGACAAAGAAGAAGGTTTTGATGACCGAGGCGTCATTTATATTCGTTTGGGGGAGCCGACCGACAAAACCAACGTGCAGTTCGATAAAACAAGCTTCAGAACCAAGGTACTCGATAGAAGCCTTACTATAAACGAGTCCGATTTCCCAAATAATGAGTTCTGGTACTATAAACACATCGACAACTCCGCGCATTATTTATTCCATGATAAATCTGGAAGATTTCAGCTGGGAGAAGTAAGCAATTTAATCCCCGTTTCTATTCGATCCGGCTTAGGTTCTTCTACGCGAGGTAAGGCCAAAGCACAGTTTTTGATTCGAACGATGCAGGAGATTTACCAGCAACTGTCGTTATATCATGAGGACTTTTCATTCCGCTATCAGGAAGTCGCTGCTTTCGCCAGCTTGCTCGATGAAGCTGATATCGCAACAGAGACCTCCGCGCTGCTAGAGAGTGACGATGACCAGGTAGATGCGGAAGCAGATGGAAACCTTAGGGACCTGCTCGCTAATAGCCGGGGTACCGATTTTTCAGACACAGGCATGCCGGGCAGTTCATTTAATCCGAACCGGCCCGACTTATTCATTCAGAGTGCTATGGCTAGCGATAAAGCATCGGAAGAGTTGCAAATTGCGAATCGGGAAGAGTACGTTCCCCAGGTGCGCTCAAGCGTATTTGATGAGCTCTCGCCGTTGCCTCTTCTTCTCCGGTCGGCGCGGTTCCTGGATCAAGATGGCACCACCCGAACGGAGATTTACTGGGCCGCTCCGAAAGGGTCGCTTGCTCTCGACGAAAGAACGTCCAACGCATTGCTGAAAGATGGGTATACCTCGGATGACTACCTGGCTGTTGTATCCACAGTCCAAAAGGCGCCGGATTATACCGAACGTATTGTCAACTACGAGCGAAAGTTACTCAAAGATATTGGCGATGGCGAGGAAATATCGATCGGCAATCAGACAACCATTGTTCGTGGAGATACCGGTCTATATCACGTGGCCGTGCAATGGGATCAGTATGTTGCCTTGCTGGACGAGACAGGCTCAGTTCGTCAAGTTGGCCCCCACGTGAAAGCTAACGTGTATCGGCAAGACTCCCTACAGGCACTCATCAGTGATGGCGTTACCCTTGAGATGAGCGACCTCAAACCGATGCTCGTTCCAGATTTCTCAGCTCAAACTGAGCTAACCGAAAGCACCCTGAACACAGCCATCCCCTACCCGTCTTCCCGTATCACCCCTGATACACCGGTCATGCTTTATTTTGAGCTGTACCACCTCACTTACACGGATGAGGACCTTACCCGGTATAGCATTGAATACACCATACAAGAAAAACGAGGTGGCGGACTTCGCCTGGGTAGAAAACGACAGGCTGCTACTTCTTTTAAATCAACGCAAGAAGGAACGGAACGCTCGACGTTTGAACAACTGGTAATCGATTTGAGTGAGTGGCGAGGCGACGGTGATATCGACATCACGGTTACTGTAACCGATGAAGTCACTCAGCAGAAGGTTAGCCGATCGCTCTCT
>JAHQVL010000220.1 GCA_019634345.1 Rhodothermaceae bacterium | reverse complement strand
GTAGTGCCCATAGTGCAATTGTTTTGGTGCGTTTCATCGATAACAAGACCTTTTTATAAGATGAACTAAAAGCGATCATGGATACATCGGGCCTATGGTATCAGTCGGTGCTGGATTTAGTCTGTAATAAACCTATCATTCATCTATCAAAAACCTGTCATTGCCTGTTTGATACAACATTTCATAACTGCATACCGTAGGTTTGTCTACCAATGTATTGGAATCACACGATATATGGAAGACGCCAAGATAGATTCCTGTTTTACCTTGAACGGCATCGTAGTCGAGCCTGAACGAAACACCATACAGGTTGGAACGGAAAGCCAGCGCATCACTTCACGCGAGATGGCTGTTTTGATGTTTTTGGCTGATCGCAACCACAGTGTTGTACCAAGGGAAGAGCTGTTAGATAATGTGTGGAAGGATACCGTGGTAAACGAGGAAACGCTCACACTCATAATATCGAGGCTTCGCAAGGCTCTTGGGGATGACCCCAAAAACCCTCAGCTGATAGAAACGATACCTAAAAAAGGATACCGTTTGATGGTTGCCCCGTCCCAGTGCTTTGAGAAGAAAAAACGTACGTTTAAAGTCAGCCTGGGCAGCCCGGCTATCTGGATTACCGTTCTGTTCGCCCTGCTCCTAGTCTTCATGTCCCTGTTCTTTACTGTGAAAACAGAATACGATAAGGTGTCCCGGCCTGATCAGACTACTCAGCCTTAGGCTGGAGTTCAACGTTTAAAGTTTAATGTTTAACGTTGATGCGATTTGCCTTCATTAAACATTAAACGTGGAACATTAAACTTTAAACATTTAACTTAATTCGTAACATTTCATGGCCGAAACTTATCTAACGATTAGACTTACTAGGAGTGAACTTAACTGATTAATCTCATGGCTACCGTTCTGCTTTCAATTGCTGTACTTGGAGTTGCATTTGCGATGATTGCTACGCGTATTTTGCTCGTTAAAGATGGCGAGTTTAAAGGCACGTGCAGCAGCAACAATCCCTATCTCAAAAACCAGTTAGGCGAATGCACCGTCTGTGGTAAAAAAGTAGACGAACCCTGCCAGATGCCAGCTAAAGCGTAACCAAAATGTCATTGTTGTTCATTTGAGCAAATGATAAAGGGCTAGTACAGGCGAATATATCCGGGATTTGAAGAATAGATCTTTTTTCTTATCCTTTTTAAGTATTCTACCTAAGCAAGCCTTGCATCGACGTGTCTCAACCTCACGAAATTACGTACCTATTGGAGGAATTGAAGGGCGGGAAAAAAGAGGTATTGAACGAACTATTCCCTCAAGTATACGCCGAACTCCGGCGTGTAGCGCAATTTCAGTTGCGAAAGGAACGTGACGGACACACGCTAAACGCCACAGCTCTCATCCACGAGGCATATATCAAGATTGCCGACTACAAAAAAATGGATTGGCAAGGCCGTGCGCATTTTTATGCGGTTGCTGCCCAGGCTATGCGTCAGATTCTTGTTAGTTACGCCCGAAAGAGAAATGCAGAGAAAAGGGGTGGAGGGGGCGTGAACATTACCTTTGATGACGCGCTGTATGGAGAGCATATATTTGATGACCTGGTTTCTCTGGACGAGGCCCTAACCCATCTAGCAACTATAAATGACCGGCATGCTAAAGTCATTGAGTGCAGGTTTTTTGGTGGCTTAAGTATCGAGGAAACCGCAGAAGCACTGGGAGTATCTACCATCACGGTAACTCGAGATTGGCGTATGGCACGTGCATGGTTGAAGGACATATTAAAAGGATCTGATGAAGAGCAAGGCTAGCTATGGATGGTGAGCGATTTGAGCAAATCCAGCAATTATTTCATGATGCCCTGGACATTCAACCTGAACAAAGGGCCGGCTTTTTGAAAAAAGCATGCGGCGATGATGTTGATTTGCTGAGTGCGGTATTGCGCTATCTTCGTGCGGACGAAAGTGGCTATTCTCTGATCGATGAACCGTTGGCTAATATTGAGTCGCTTTTGGAATCAGACGCGGGCGAGTTGCAAGCTGGGGATCAGGTCGGAAACTATGTAATTAAGCGATTATTGGGTGCAGGCGGTATGGGGGTTGTTTACCTGGCGCACGATCCCAGGCTCGAACGCGATATTGCTATCAAATTGCTTTCTACACATCGCTTGTCTCAGCCGATTGCCAGGGAGCGATTGCTGCATGAAGCGAAACTAGCTGCAACGCTTGACCACCCGCATATCGCAACCATCTATGAAGTGGGTGAGATGGAGCAGGGACGATACTTCATCGCAATGGCTTATTACGACGGAGTGATGTTGGCAGATCGTATTAAGAGCGGAGTTCTTCCGAAAGAACAAGCTCTTAAGTATGCATTACAAATAGCGAAAGGGCTTAAGGGTGCTCATAAGCGAAATGTGGTACATCGAGATATCAAACCAGCAAACTTGATTATTACACATGAGGATGAGATCAAGATTGTTGACTTTGGTATCGCGAAGGTCCTGGACCAGGATGCATCCGGCAGCGGGCAACTGGTCGGTACGATCAGCTATATGTCGCCAGAGCAAGCGCAAGGGTTAGAAACGGACTACAGAACGGATTTATGGTCTTTGGGCGTTGTTTTATTCGAAATGGTTACTGGCAAACGTCCGTTTTATGGTGAATTCGCTCACGCTACGCTGTACGCCATCATTCATGAAGAACCCAATCTTGTTGATAGCTTTACAGATCCATCAAAAAAGGACATACTCAACGTTATACAGAGATTGTTAGCAAAGCGTCCGGAGGATCGATATCAACAAGCCGATGAACTCATAGCAGATCTGGAGCATCTTCAGGATGGCCGTGAGATATCAGCAAGCTCCATGAAGCCATTGTTCTTAGGAGAGCGTTTTCCTGATAACCTTCCTGTACGTCTGAGTAGTTTTGTAGGGCGGGAAAAAGAGTTGGAAGATTTAACGAGTCTTCTAAAGAAGGAACGGCTGGTTACTATTACGGGAGTAGGAGGGACAGGTAAAACAAGAGTTGGTGTCAGGGTTGGTGACGCTTTAAAGGGGCAGTTTGATCAGGGCGCTTGTTTTATACAACTCAGTACACTGAACAAGCCGGATCAAGTGATTTCGGCTATCGCACAAGCGTTAAACGTGCGTGAGATGGAAGGCGTGCCGATTAAAGATAGAGTGTTTTCCCACCTATCAGAACGAGAGGGGATGCTCATTCTGGATAATTTTGAGCATGTGATTGAGGCGAGTCCGTTTATTTCGGAGCTCTTACTCACCTGTGAAAACCTGAAGGTACTCGTGACGAGTCGAATCCCTTTGCGCATTCAGGGGGAGCACGAATACCCGTTGTCGCCACTCAATATTTCGCAAGGAACATCGGTTGAAGAGATCCGAGCTTGCGAGGCCGTACAATTGTTTGAGCAACGGGCTCGGGCAGTAAAGCCAGGTTTTGAGATCAGTGATGCAAATGCCCAGGACCTCTCGCAAATATGTGAACGACTTGATGGCTTGCCCCTGGCAATCGAACTTGCTGCCGCTCGCATAAAGGTACTCTCACCAAAGGCTATTCTTACGAGATTGCAAAATCGCCTCGACTTATTAACGGGAGGAGCTCGGGATATGCCGGATCGCCACCGTACGTTACGGGAAGCGATTGCCTGGAGTTATGATTTGTTGAGCCGGCCAGAAAAACAACTGTTTCAATGGCTCTCTGTTTTTGTAGGCGGGTTCACCTTCGATGCCGCCGAATATATCTTCAACAGCATCTCAAATGCTGATCTTGATCTCTTTGACGGGCTGTCTTCGCTTGTAGACAAAAACCTTGTCCAGCAAAAAGATCTTGAAGACGGTGAATCCTGGTTTTATATGCTTGAGACCATTCGAGAATTTGGCCAGGAATGTTTAATTGCAGGAGGGGACAAGGGAATCGTTGAACCAGCGCATTGCGCCTATTTTGCTGAATTTGCTGTAGAAGCGGGTACTCATTTAGCGGGTCCCCATCAGATGGTCTGGCTAGATCGGATCGAACAGGATCATAATAACCTGCGCGCTGCAATCGCCTTTGGCCTGAGAAACATGGGTGACAACCTGATGATTGCAGATTTTGGTATTGCGCTCTGGCGTTTCTGGTTGTTTAGAGGGTATCTGGTTGAGGGTATAGGCGTTCTTGACAGAATAATTGACCATTTAGGGGATAGAGCGGGTCCAGAAATCAAGGCGAAGTTATTAATGGCTGCTGGGACGTTGGCGCATAACTTTGGTCAGTACAAAAAGGCCCTCAGTCTTTTTGATTCATGCCTGAGTATTTTTCACGCATCTGGGGATGACGCCGGCCTTGCGAAAACGCTGAGTAATAAGGGATGGATCAACTGGCGAATCGGTAACTTTCCCGATGCCAAAGTGCTTTCGGAGGAAAGTTTATGGTTGTACCAGCAGCTTAATGACAAGCAGGGCGTTGCAACTGCCATCAATAATCTTGGATGGATTGCTCTCTACCAGGGTGACACGCTAAAAGCAAAGGAGCATTTTGAGTTTGTGCTGTCTATACACGAAGAGTTAAACAATATCAGAGACGCTGCCTTTGCAAAAAATAGTGTAGCGTGGGTCTGCGCGTCGTTACGGCAAACGGATCATGCCCAGGCGCTTTTTCAAGATTCAATCTCAACCTTCGAGCAGCTAGGCGAGAAGCAGCTAACGGCCTTTTCGAAGGCACGATTTGCAGCGGTACTATTGGAATGGGGCGATGTTCAGAAAGCCTTAGCACTCGTATTCGATGAGGCACTTCCTCTCTTTAAACAAATTGGCGATGCCTGGGGGACGAGTTTTGCTTCCCAGGTTGGAAGCAGGATTTCTATTCAACAAGGTGATTTTGCGGGTGCTGAGCAGCTTTGCAAAGAAGCACAGGCGATAAGCACCCGGTTAGGCGATTTTAATGGGGCTGCTGAAACACTGCTGATATTGGCTGAGATTGAGCGTGCACGTACAGCATCCGATCAGGCCGAAAAGCTATACAACGAGGCACTCACATTAAAGGTGTATGTGGAGGACAAAGCCGGTCAACTTCGCGCCCTTGAAGGATTGGCGCTCATTGCAGCAGAGCGTTCGAACTATGAGCGTGCTGTCCTTGTTTTAGGAGCCACTTCAGCGCTGCGAGAGCAATTTGTACTTCCACGTTGGCCCATCGAGGAGGAGGAGTGCAGGACGCACTTGAATCATATCAAAAAACAGATGGATGAGCAGGCCTACCAGCAGGCCTGGACCAGTGGTGTAGAATGCACATTAGAGGATATATTGAAAAAAATTTGACAGCAATGATGCAAATCGGAGAAGCTTTGCGCTACTAAGATCGAACTGCCTAAAAAGAATAGATACGGCAGCTATTTAGACACTATAACATTACTCGATCAATAGTATGCAAAGCACTCCAGCAAATACACCTGCTCAAATAAAAATAAAAACGCCAGGTGCACATCATATTACGTTACGTGTTTCCGATTACGAACGAGCCAAGTCGTTTTATATCGATACTCTAGGGTTTGATGCCGTAATGGACACATCAAACCTGTTCATCTTTTTTGCCGGCCAAACGGCCATTGCCATTCGTGGGCCAGAGAACGAAACCCAGCAACACGGGAATTTTAATCCATATCGCGTGGGGTTGGATCATCTTGCCTTCGCCTGTGAAAGCGAAGACGAACTCCAGCGAGTTGCTGAAGCACTTGAAATGGCCGGTGTAGAAAACACAGGCGTCAAACTCGATGAAGTGCTTGGAAAGAAGTACGTAGCCTTCAAAGATCCGGATCGGATTGCGCTCGAATTCTACATGGTTTAGAAAAACTGCAACCCTTTCATCGATACGTCGACGCATACCCGTACCACAGACATGGATATCAAGAAGCCCGTTTCAAATGAACGGCGTGCGGCACGCTTGCACGCAATTGCCCGTGGCTATGTAACAGAAGGACTTGGAAAAAAGAACTTCGAAGCCATTCCCTACAGTGAAAACGTTGTGCTCCGAGCACCCATTGCACCTGGAGGGTCAACGAATCCATTATCGGGGCGAGAAACGGTTCGAGCAACCTGGTGGGCTCCACTGCCTGACCTGGTTGATGAAGTGGAAGTGGTCGATTCCTATGTCAATGAAGCCCTTTCGGCCGTAACCGTTGAGTTTTATTGCACCCTATCGCATCCGGCGTGTACGCTGCGCATCGTGGACCGGTTTATTGTCAATGAAGACGGCGAAATCACCGGTCAAGAGAATTTCTTCGACCCCCGGGATATTTCCCATCCCGGCTGGCGAGAAGAATAACAACAACATCCATAAATCATAATAACAACAACATATAATTAGTCATGAAATCAAATACCTATATATTCATCTTTTTCCTGTTTACTCCTTTATTAATCACTGCATGCACGGATGATCTTACCGGTAACAATGAGACGCAAGAACTCGAATCGGTAGCAAGCGCTAATTCGCTTGAGCGTATGGCTGACTTGAGTTTGGATATCGAAGTGCATCATCCCCATCCTGATTCAATTCCCGATACCATCGTAGGCCACGATTCCCTTGCACCGTTTATCGGGGAAGTGATTGTCTCAAACGAGGGACCGGCTGATGCGACTGGCATCCAGGTTGCTTTTACCTCGAATGCTTCTTGCCAGTTTGTTGGAGGCTATGATAACGAGGGCAATCTGCTTAGGGATGTCACATTGCCTGCCGGAGGAAATACCGGTGATGATGACGATGATAACGATGGTGTTGATGATATCATCTTAGTAGATATTCTAGGTGTTTCATCTGTAAGTGCCAGTACATCCATCGAATTTACATGTATCCAAAATATCCACGAATACACCCGTCTCGGTGCAGAAATAATCCGCTCAGATCAACTAGATCCAGATTCAACACCAGGAAACGGAGACGCAACGGAGGACGACCAGGTTGACGTACTCACTGAACCCGAAGTACCACCCTGCCCGGATTGCCCAAATTAAAGGGTAAGATCCCGTTGGGATAGTGATAGGTTACTGAGTAAAATCCCGTTGGGATAATAGTAGGTTAATGAGTAGAATTCCGATGGGATACTAGTAGGTTGTACTAGCTCAAAAAGGGGCTCTCATGCTTAGGTAGTGTGAGGGCCCCTTTTATCATAGAATAGTTGCCCGCCTCTTTTTTCTCGCGTATTTTCTGAGTGGCCTTTAAAACTATTGAGCCGATTCTTTCATCTGAATAAAATCCAGAACGCAGGCTACGTATATGCCCAGCATCCTCATTTTTTTATTGTTTATCACCTCTTCTTTTTCGGCGACACTAGAGGATGGAAGATCCAGTTGTGACACAGTAGGTACCGCTCCTGAAATAGTAGCTCCAGGCACCATCTCTCTAAACGACCGTTACGAATTCGGGATCACGCTTAGTCGCGATTGCAACGAATTGTTCATCGGAGTTGATCATGGACAGTGGCTATCGGTTGAGCAATATGTGCGAGAGGGCGATAGTTGGAGGCACCTGCAACGGATTGCTGGGAGTGAGGAAGCCCGTGCGAACGATCCGTATCTAACAGTAGATGGTAGTCGGCTCTATTTTATCCTGGAGCGCGATAATCAGCGAGACATCGTGTACGTTGAGCGCGAAGGAGAAATTGGATGGAGTGAACCGGTATTTGAGGCTCCGCCTGTTAATGGTCCCGAGAATGAATTCTATATCTCCTTTGAGCGGAATGGCGACTTGATTTTTGCATCGTATCGAGATGCAGCAGGCCAGGGAGACTACAACCTGTATCGAGCCCGCCGGCAGGGCGATCAGTACGTGGAGGTTGTGCCGTTTCCTCGCCCGATCAATACAAAATGGTATGAAGCAGATCCTTTTATCGATCCTGATGGAGAGTTTCTCCTGTTTGCTTCTAATCGAAGAGGTGGCAAGGGCAGGGGGGATATTTACGTGTCCTTTCATCTTGGCAATGAGCAATGGTCGGAGCCAGTACCGATAACTAGCATCAATACGGAAAGGCATGAGCTTTGTCCATATATAACGGCTGATGGGTCAACGCTCTATTACACCAGTGATCAGGACATTTATCGGGTAGATGCGTCAATTATTGAAACGTATAGACCTGATGAGCTACCCGCTACAGACAAAAAGCCCTTGAAGGTGTTTTTGGTGCGGCATGCAGAGAAGGTTGACCAAAGTAGAGATTCTGATCTGTCCGAGGCGGGCTATCAAAGGGCTGAGTCTCTGGCAGACGTGCTTCGCAGTGCAAACATCGAACATGTGCACAGTTCGGATTACATGCGTACCAGAAAAACAGCATCGCCTGTAGCCGAATTGTTTGGAGTGGACGTGAGGCTCTACGATCCCCGTAACTTACCAGCTTTTGCTGAGCAGTTGAAAGAGGAGGGCGGTGTGCATTTAGTAGTCGGACACAGTAATACCACGCCTGCCCTTACGGAGCTGTTCGGTGGGGAGCCTGGAGAACCCATTGAGGAAAAGAATGAATACGATAGGCTTTATTTAGTTACTATAATGGCTGATGGGAGTGTAAGCAGCACCCTGTTGCGTTTTGGGGAGAAGTTTATCGAGTAAGAAGTGCTATGAAGGTAATATCCAGGAGGAAAACTTTGTGCTCCCTCTTCCTCCAGGCTTCCTCGAAGAGGACAAACTTCAAGGTCTTGCTTCCTCGCTGCTTCCTGGGAATAGAAAAACTACACGTGCTCATTCCTGCCCAGCTTCCACGGAGAGGAAAAACCTCAATGCCTGTCCTGCTCAGGGTGGCCTTTAAGGGGGAAACCTCGTCTCTTATGCTGGTCTAGGCTTCCTTGACAAGGATTTCTTTTCTCGCAATCCTTACCGCCGGCTTCCCTGGGGAGGTAATCTCTTTAGGACGTGGTCCTCCTGGTTACCTGGATAATGCGGCCAACTGTGGAAAAGGGTCTTCCTGGTAGCCCTGGCAACACTAAGTCCTGTGGATATTCTCGTTTAAACTTCCCTGGCTATGGGGCGAACTGAAGAAAAAGGTCCTCCAGGTAGCCGTGAATACAATGCGATGTATAGAACTTGTATTTCCAGCCATCCTGGAGATGTAAACGCTCGGGCTAGGACCGCTTACATTTCGAGTTTTTCTGGAAAACCCTCCGTAAAGGTTTCTTCAAACTTTCCATTTTCGCCCACAGAGATGAAATAGGCCTCTAATTCGTTGTTGGCATCAACTAACTCCTTGGCTATCTCCAGGCCCATCACCATGAAGGCGGTCGCATACGCGTCTGCAGTAGCGCAGTCATCGGCGAGAACAGTGACGCTTAAGAGGGTGCTGATCTCGGGCAAGCCCGTGTCAGGATTGATTGTATGCACGTACTTCTTACCATCCTTGACGTAGAAATTTCTATAATTGCCCGATGTTGCTGAGGCATTATCACCCATGGGTATAATGGCTTGCAGGGGACGCTCGCTGGGAGCTGTGTTTTCATCAGGGACGTCTATACCTAGCTTCCAGGGGCGATTCTCAGGGTGCTGCCCGCGAGTACGGACCTCACCGCCAATCTCTACAAAGTAGTTCGTCACCCCATTCGTTTCCAGATAAGTGCCGACCACGTCGACCCCGTAGCCCTTGGCTATAGCACTGAAATCGAGACGTGCTCCAGGTGTTGTTTTCCTCAGGCTCTTTTGTTCTTCATCGACTACAAACGACTCAAAATTAACAAGAGCCAGGAGTGAATCAAGCTGCATTGGGGATACATCTTGGTGCTCTTCCGATCCAAAGCCATAGGCTTCCACCAGTGGGCCAATAGCAGGATTGAAGATCCCTTCTGTTGCATGGTATATCTGCTCGCTCGCTTTGTAAATAGCGAGAAAGGTGTCGTCTAAGGAGTGTAGAGCTAATGTGTCTGAGGATGCATTAATAGTAGAAATGAGCGAAGTGTCGATATATGTAGATACCGATTGATTAAGATCGAAGAGCAATTGGTCAATTTCTTGTTTGGCTAGAGCTAAATCAAGTGCTTCAAACGGAATGGATACCTGGTACGTGGTGCCCATAGTACGCCCCGTAAGCTGGCTGATAGGTGGATTGGTCTGCTGAGAGCAAGAGAAGAGGAAGAGAGAAAGGGTGAATAGGAGGACGTGTCTCATGTGCTTTATCTACGTCTGATCTTTTGAAAATTCTCCCCTTATCAGGGGAGGCGTCCCTAAGGGACAGAGGGGGTGGGTGGTAACAAAAAGGGGAGAGGCATCGCTGCCACTCCCCTAAACCATGAACTATATCAACATCATCCGAATTATCCGAAATCGTCAAATGCGATATTAGAGTCTGGTACGCCCAACTCATCCAACATGTTCATTACTGCTTTCAACATGAGGGGTGGGCCACAGAGATAGTATTCAATTTCTTCGGGTTCAGGATGTTTGCTGAGGTATTCATCGAGCACAACCTGGTGAATAAAGCCTACAGGACCCTCCCAGTTGTCTTCGGGAAGCGGCTCTGAAAGGCCGATGTGGTAAGAGAAATTCGGGAATTTTTCCTCGATATCACGGAAATGGTCTGTGTAGAACAATTCACGGAGTGAACGGCCTCCATACCAGTACGACACTTTGCGATCCGTCTTCTCTGTATGGAAAAGGTGGAATACATGTGAGCGAAGAGGAGCCATACCAGCACCCCCGCCGATGTATACCATTTCTTTGTCCGTCTCTTTGATAAAGAATTCCCCATAAGGTCCTGAGATCGTCACTGGGTCTCCAGGATTGCGAGAAAATACAAAGGAGGAACAGATTCCGGGATTCACGTCCATCCATTGGTTCTTCGCGCGATCCCAGGGCGGCGTAGCGATTCGGATATTGAGCATGATGATGTTTCCTTCCGCTGGATGATTGGCCATCGAATAGGCGCGGAAGATAGGCTCATCATTTTTCATCTTGAGATCCCAAAGGCCAAATTTATCCCAGTCTGGATGGTATTCTTCCTCGACAACCATGTCTTTGAAATCGACTTCGATCACCGGAACATCGATCTGGATGTAACCACCCGATTCAAAGTCCAGGATTTCCCCTTCAGGAAGTTTTACTACAAACTCCTTGATGAACGTAGCCACGTTGTCGTTGCTGACAACTTCGCATTCCCACTTTTTGATACCGAAGATCTCTTCAGGTACCTTGATTTTCATGTCCTGCTTGACCTTCACCTGGCAACCAAGCCGCCAGTTTTCTTGCGCTTCCTTGCGCGTGAGGTGGTTCATTTCAGTGGGCAGAACATCGCCGCCGCCTTCTAGAACCTGGCACTTACACATAGCGCATGTACCACCACCCCCACAAGCAGAAGGGAGAAAAATATTTTCTTCAGAAAGCGCAGTCAACAAGGTTTGCCCCGGTTGGACCACGCGTGGATTGTCTGAATCACCGTTAATGATAAGGCTGATGTCACCAGAAGGGATCAGTTTTTCTTTAGCGAAAATAAGAAGTCCCACGAGTATGATGATTACCGTTAAGAAGGCACCGATACTGGCGAGCGTGATTGGAAGTAAATTTAGAATTTCCATGTATCTTGGTCGTACTAAAGTTTATATACTTATTCCGGCAAAGCTCATAAAGGCAATCCCCATGAGGCCAGTAATGATAAACGCAATACCTAACCCTCTCAACGCAGGAGGGATGTGAGCGTAACGAAGTTTTTCGCGGATAGAGGCAATAGCTACAATAGCAAGGAAAAACCCAAAACCAGAGCCAAGTCCATAAACGATTCCTTCGTCAAAGGCGTATTCTCGTTGGACCATAAACAGAGATCCTCCAAGAATGGCACAGTTTACAGTAATCAGTGGGAGGAAGATACCTAGAGAGGTATACAAAGCGGGAAAGAAGCGCTCAACAACAATCTCAACAAGCTGTACCATTGATGCGATTACCGCAATAAAGACGATAAACTGCAAAAAGGAGAGATCTACACTAGCAAGGCTGGGTGAGATCGCAGCAAGAGCGCCTTCCTGCAGAACGAACGAATTTACTAGCCAGTTAATGGGAGCTGTAATACCTAGTACAAAAATAACTGCCAACCCAAGGCCAAACGCTGTTTTAACAGTTTTCGATACAGCCAGGTAAGAACACATGCCCAAAAAATAGGCAAGGATCATGTTGTCGATAAAGGCAGACTTTATAAATAAGTTAACCAATTCCATGGGTATTCAAATTTAAATCATTCAAAAGGGGTAGTTAGGATACGTCCACTAGTTTCTCGTTAAACGAGCGTTGGACCCATATTAAAACCCCGATGATGAACATAGCGGCTGCTGAGGTGAGCATAATGCCATTATTCTCGTAACCAAGGTCGTACATGAATTGTGGGATGATCTGCACGCCGAACAGCGTTCCTGCCCCGAACAATTCGCGGAAGAAGGCAACAACGAGTAGAATGGCTCCATATCCGATGCCATTCCCAATACCGTCCAGTAGCGATGGCATCGGCTTGTTGCCCATAGCAAATGCTTCCAGGCGCCCCATTACGATACAGTTTGTGATGATGAGCCCGATATAAACGGAGAGCTCACGGCTCACGTCGTAAACAAAGGCTTTTAGAACTTGATCAACCATCGTAACCAGCAGTGCGATTACCGTGATTTGCACAATCATCCTGATACGAGATGGAATCGTGTTTCGTATCAAGGAGATGATCAAGTTGGAAAAGCTGATTACAAAGATCACGGAGAGCGTCATGACAAACGCCGGCTTCATCTGTGTGGTCACAGCAAGTGCCGAACAAACCCCAAGAACCTGTACGGTAATAGGGTTGTTGTCATTAAACGGATCTGTAATGAGTTTCCGATTCTTTTTCGAGAAAAGGGGCTCTTTAGGTTCAGCCGATGCGGCTGCTTTAACGGCGGTTTCCGTACTCATAACCCTATATTTATGAAGCTAATTTCTTGAAGAATGCAGTATAGTATCTAAGTTCATCACTGAACATGTCGGTAACACCATTGGCCGTGATGGTAGCACCCGCGAGGCCGTCTACCTCATGGGGTTTGCCAGTGACGTCATTACCGGTACCCTTCAACACTTTTATAGACGTAAAGCCACCCGTTCCATCGAATAACTTTTTGCCCGCATATTGGCCCTGGAAGACATCCGTAGTAATCTCAGCGCCCAATCCAGGGGTTTCGCTAACGTGGTCAAAGACGACACCTGAAATCGTGTTCAGATCGTCTTCAATCGCGAGGTATGCACTGATGGGGCCCCATAGGCCCGAGCCTTGCATAGGCACGATGTATTTTTTCTCTCCACCATTCTCAAAGACGTAGATAGGTAGAAGCCGTTCATCTTCGGCTTTTTTAGATTCCTTTGTGATGTCAATATCGAACGCAGCCGCTTCAGCAACTTCATTGCCATCGTTTTTGATTACGAGTTCTTGAATGTATTTCTCGTAATCAGTTTCAAGCGTCTCGTTGTTTACCTCCATCACACTTCCCAGTATAGCCTGCTTCTTGGCGCGCGCTTCGTTAGCTGCTTGCCGTGGAGCAAGGCTTGTAGCTGTGACTGCAAGGACTACAGCCAGGATGGTCGTAAAAACAACCGCGTATATAAATGTATATCTATTTGAGTGCACGGCTCATCCTCCGTTTGATATTGGACTGTATAATCATGTGATCGATCGTGGGGGCGAACACATTCATAAGCAAGATGGCGAGCATCCAGCCTTCGGGGTAGGCGGGGTTAAGGACCCGGATTATAATTCCGAATACGCCTATCAAGAATCCATAGATCCACTTGCCCATTTCTGTTTGCGTTGCCGTCACAGGGTCAGTTGCCATGAACACTGCAGCGAACAGCATACTACCCATGAAAATATGGTAATAAGGAGGGACGCCGGCAAACGGTGTGATATCGAAAAGGAACAGGGTTGTTGCAGTTGCAAAGGCCCCCGCTAGGACACTTAGCATAATCTTCCAGCTACCGATTCCCGTGGCGATCAAAATCAGCGCACCCAGGCCAATGGCAATCAAGGACGTCTCTCCGATCGATCCCGGTATAAAGCCGAGAACCATGTTTTCAATCGTGTAGTTGGGGTTTGCTTGCAATCCTGCGAGGCCATCCAGGTACCCTACGCCAAGTGGAGTGGCTCCGGTTACCCCATCTGCAATCCAAACCGTATCACCCGAGATATAGGTTGGATAGGCAAAGAAGATGAACACACGGGCCGTAAGGGCTACGTTAAGGATGTTCATTCCCGTGCCGCCAAAAGCTTCTTTACCGATTAATACAGCAAACGCAGTTGCAAGGCCAACCATCCAAAGAGGGACTGTTGGAGGCATTACAAGAGGAATCAACATACCCGTTACAAGGAAGCCCTCATTTACGGGGTGTTTCCTGAAAATGGCAAAGGCAAATTCAATGTTCAACCCCACGCCATAGGATACAATGACAATCGGGAGCACTTTGATAGCGCCGTGAATCATCTTTTCGACGAACCCGTCGCCCAAAGCAGTGAATTCACCTGCTGCGAGGTAATATTGATGACCGACATTCCACATACCAAAAAGGAGGCAAGGGATCATCGCGATAACGACAGTAAACATCGTTCGCTTTAGATCAATGCCATCCTTGATATGGGCTTCGCCTTTGTGTGTACTGTGGCCGGGAACGAAGAGAAAGGTTTCTATGGCATCATAGCCGTAGTAAAACTTTTCTAATTTACCTCCTTCTTCGAAGTGCGGCTTTATTTTCGAGAGTAAGTTTTGAAATACTTGCATACTCTATGTTCTATATGATCACTATTCTATGCATCAAAGAAGAAGGTTTAACCCTCGATTCTCATAATATCTAACCCTTCGCGTAATATTTTTTGCACCGGTTGTTTCGAGGTACAAACAAATTCACATAAGGCTAGATCTTCTTCGACTACTTCATAAATTCCGAGTCCTTCCATCTGATCAAAATCTTGATACATGATAGAGCGAATCAGGTGCTGAGGGTAAATGTCCATGGGCACTACACGTTCGTATTGGCCTGTAACAACATAGGCGCGTTCTTCCCCGTGATTGTTGGTATTAACACTGTATTCTCTATCGGGGAGGAGGAACGAAAGGAAGGTTCGGGACATACTTGGGCGCGCGTAGGAGGGGAGAAGCCATCCTAAAAACTCTTGTTTGTCTCCCTCTTCGATCACGGTCAGTTGATCTTCATAAAGTCCGATGAAGCCTTCCGATCCGATTTGCGTACCTGTCAATGCATTTCCACTGATGAAACGAACGTGTTCGTCAACCAGGTTGCCTTCTACGAGGGGCTTAATCGATGCACCGACTCGCGTTTTGAAGTATCCGGTTTGCTTCAGCTTATCGCCTGTAACGGCAACGGTTCGCTCTGCATCGAATATGTTCTCCGTGAACAGCTTTCCGATAATCGCTACATCCTGGGGCTTGAGTGTCCAGATGACCTCATTCTTGTTGAGAGGAGCTACGTGGTGTATGTGAACACCTACGTTCCCGGCTGGATGTTTTCCCGCGAAGGCGTGAACCTTGACCCCAGCCGCTTTCGTGAACACATCTGCAGAATCCGGTGAAACTCCCAGGTGAACACTCCCCGTGGTCAGCTTAGAAAGAACATTCAAGCCGGCTTGGAAAAGAGCTTCTTTGCCTTCGATCAACATATTGTGATCGGGAGCGAGAGGAGCTGTGTCAAAGCAGGAAATGAAAATATCCCTTGGCGTTGATTCCGGGCGTGGCGCTGTGTTGTACGGCCGTTGCCTCATTAATGCCCAGGCGCCTGATTCAAGAAGACGTTGCACGATGTCTTCTTTTGAGGCTGTATCCGGGTTAATAGGGGAGTACTCGTGATAATTCATCTCGCTATCTGCGAGAATGACCACTTCCGCAATAGATCGTTTGCCGCCTCTTCGAACTTCCACGAGTTCACCACTTACCGGAGCGGTATAAAGAATCTCAGGAGTTGGTTTATCGAAAAAGAGAGGTTGGCCGGCACGCACTTCGTCCCCTTGAGCTACTTTGAGCTTAGGGATTGGTGCGATTCCTATTACGTCAGTGGGTTTTAAAGCAAATAAATTAGGTTGCTTTACATCTAGGTATGTGGATTCCGCTTTGCCAAGAAGCTTTATGTCATACCCTTTCTTCAGCTTAAAAACACCGTTGTTCATGGATCAGGGTCCTGAGCAGTCAATAATACGTTTTATATTCAGTGGCGATAATAATCTACAACGCACGAAACGTTCTCTGTATCGGGTTCTAAAACGAGATTTTAAGAAAATTCTTTCCCTCTAAATAGTACTTTCACGTATTCTTAATACCCGATCAATAAATATTAATCTGCTCAATGTCTTTGACGTTAAAAGCGATCAATATATTCTCGATGCGTTGTGGGGCCGCATCAGTCGGTTGGCGTTGCATGGAGTACCCTTCTTTCTCCAGCGTAAATTGCGTGGCTCCTAAAGACTTGGCAGTGGCAATCAGGTTTTTAATGACCGAGATATACAACTGGTCAGACGAATCCTGTAATTCAATGCTCAGCTCCGGCGCACGAAACTGCGTTTTTCCACCCAACTTTTTGAACCCAACCCACGGTTCAATGTCACCCAACGAGGCTGTCATGAACTCAATGAGCAGGTCGGTAGAAATATTGGGAAGGTATACGAGGATCGAGGGCATATGAGTGCAAGGTTCAAAGTGCAAGGTGCAAGGTTCAAAGTGCAAAGGATTTAATCCCGACACACATTGCACATTGCACTTTGCACATTGCACTTAATTAGTGGCTGCCATGTCGAGTTTATTCAGGGACTCGAGGTTTGCAGTTACGTGTTCGGCTGAATTAGCCATCAATTTTTGTTCGTCCGCGCTTAGTGGGACTTCGATGATCTCTTTGATACCGCCTTTGCCCAGTTTTACGGGAACGCCGATGAAGATATCGTTCAATCCGTATTCACCAGTAACACGTGCAGCGCAGGGAAGAACGCGGCCAGAGTCTTTTACGATCGCCTCTGCCATCTCGGCTGCTGCGGCACCCGGGGCATACCAGGCTGATGTGCCCATCAGTTTTACGATTTCGCCGCCGCCAAACTTCGTGCGCTCAACAATCGCATCGATGCGATCTTGATCCATCAATTCTGGAAGAGGGATACCGGAAACTGATGTGTATCGGGGGAGAGGAACCATCGTGTCGCCATGGCCGCCCATGAGGAGCGCTTCAATGTCGCGAACAGAAACACCCAGTTCCATGGCGATGAATGCGCGGTATCGTGCTGTATCCAGGACGCCAGCCATACCCATTACGCGTTCGCTTGGGAAACCGCTTGTGGCGTAGGCCGCATACGTCATCACGTCGAGAGGGTTAGAAACGATAATGAGAATCGTGTCAGGGCTGTGAGCAACAACTTGCTTCGTCACAGACCGGACAATCTTAGCATTGATAGAGAGGAGGTCGTCTCGGCTCATGCCCGGCTTACGTGGCGAACCTGCCGTGATAATAGTAATGTCCGATCCGGCAGTATCCGCATAGTCGTTCGTGCCAACGACACGTGTATCAAACAAATGGATGGGAGCAGACTCTTGAATGTCTAGCGCTTTTCCTTGGGGAAGCCCTTCTACGATGTCGATCAAAACGACTTCGTCTACAATATCTTTTCGAGCAGCACAGTCAGCAGCCGTAGCGCCTACATTGCCTGCTCCTACAACGGTGATTTTCATGGAAACGATCCTCTATAGATGTAATGTTCGTTGTTTATAGTTTGTGGTTTGTCGCTCGTTATTGGTAACAAAAACGACAAACAACGAACGCTAAACGATAAACAGTAAAGTCAGTAAGCAGTGTCGTATTTTAAGATTTGATTCGGCAACTATTAATACATCGATAAAGATCCCAGAAAACTATGAAGACTTGCCTATTGGATAGCAATTTCTTGGGATTCTTCGAGTTGTGATACAACTACGATGATATTCTCGTCTGTCAGCCCGTCCACCGTCATTGTGACTTTGTTGCCATGCTCCTCGCTGGAACCTGTTATGATAAGGCCCCTGGAATCAGCTGTGAAGGAAAACGCGCCGTTCAATGTGACATGTGGAGTGGCGAGCGAAATGGCATCAAAGGTGAATCCTGTGTAGTCCATGTCGTTGGATCTCGAGGCGCCTTTTTGACCGCCAAATGACCCCGGCCTCACTTTCCATGCTTGAGCCGCCGTAGCGATATCAATCGCATCCGAGATGAGAGCGTCCGAATTATTCTGCTTCATGTTGGTCTCGAACATGAGCACTCCGCCCAGTATCATAAACGATACTACGACGATACCTAGAACAAGCAGTAGGAGTTGCTGTTGGCCCATGGTAATTCGGGGGGATTCAGGGAGCGAAAGGTTAAAGATATAAATCTTTGAGTCCGGAGACAATAGCCCAGAGTCCGGAGTATGTTGAATTTTAGGTATGGAGGGGTTTAAAGTTCAAAGTTCAAGGTTCAAAGTTCAAAGTTTATCTCTTATAATAACCTTGAACCTTGAACCTTGAACCTTGAACCTTGAACCTTGAACCTTGAACCTTGAACCTTGAACCTTGAACCTTGAACCCCAATCCATGAATATTGCAGATACCTCATTTGTTGTAGTAGATACCGAGACGACGGGTACGAGTGCTAGCAATAATCGCATCATCGAAATTGGAGCGGTGCGGATCGTGGGGGATGAAATCGTAGACGAATTTAGTCAACTGATCCATCCTGGCCAGCTTATCCCTTCCTATATCACTCGGTTGACTCAGATTACAAACGGGATGGTATATGGCATGCCCAAGGCTGAGGAGGTATTGCCGGTCTTTACAGAATTTCTCGGTGACAGCATCTTGGTTGCTCATAATCTGAGCTTTGACATGGGGTTCTTGAACGCAGAACTCCATCGGGCAGGGCAACCTGCTATCGATAATACCTCGCTGTGTACCTTGCGCCTGGCACGCCGGTTGCTGAAGGGATTACGTTCAAAAGGGTTGACGTCGCTCGCTGCATTCTATGGGATTCACATCAAGGGGCGGCATCGGGCACTGGGCGACGCATTGGCGACTGCTAGAGTCTTGATTCGGTTTTTGAATCAATTGGCAGACGAAAAAGATATGCGGCGTACCGAGGACCTGATTAAGTTTCAGTTTACCTCCTATGCCCCCAAAAAAGGGACCCGCAAGCGGCTGGTTGAACTTAGAGATACGTGCGTACCAAATATCCCAGCAAAGCCCGGGGTGTATCTGTTCAAGGGGAAACGAGATCAAGTGATCTATGTAGGCAAAGCAAAAAGCTTAAACTCCCGGGTGAGAAGTTACTTTACATCCATTGAAGCTCATTCCTCGCATACGAGAAAGCTCATCGAGCACATTCAAGCGATAGAGTGGAAGGAGATGGATTCGGAATTGGAGGCCCTTATAGAGGAATCTCGTCTAATCAAAGAATTGAAGCCTCGATACAACAGGGCCCAAAAAAAATATAGGAACAGGCCCTTTATCCGTCTATCCGTCCAGGAAACGTTTCCCGCTGCTACGTTGACGTCATACATAGTAGAGGATGGCGCAGAGTATTTCGGACCGCTTGGCAGTAAACGGCAAGGCGCTATCGTGCTGGACCTCATTAATCGATTCTTTCTGCTTCGGGAATGCGGGGAAAGCACATTCAACAAGGGAGAGAAATGCCTCTACATGGATATTAGGCGCTGCCCGGCACCTTGTATAGAGGGCATTTCACCTGATGATTATGGAGAAGAAGTGGCTCGGGTGAGGGATTTTTTGATCGGTGCGGAGTTGGGGGATATCCTGGAGCGGCTCCAGGTTGATATGGTATCTGCTTCCGTAGAAATGGACTATGAGTTGGCGGCATCGTACAGGGATATGAGCGAACTGGTATCAGCACTGATGGCCCGGCAGGAATGTATAGCCTCTCCCGTTTTGCAGCACAATGCGGTTGTGGTAGATCGTTCAGTGGATGACGGAAACTGGCGGTTATTGTTTATTCGTCATGGTCGGTTGTTGGAGACGGTTGTCGTGCCCGCAAGACCAACGGGATTATACCGCCCCGAAGTGTCTGAGGCGATTCACCGTAGTTTCTTGCACGAGCATGAAGGGCAGATCCGATATTTTAAAGCTGAAATTGAGGAAGTTAGATTATTGGCCCATTGGCTTTATGTTCACCGGGAAAAAGCCGTTAAAATAGATTATAAAGCAGATGATCTCCTGGAAGATTTTGAACAGGTCGTCTGGAACGAACTTCAATAAGGGACCCTCGCCGTTGATTGGCTGTATACAGCCGATATCTGGTACTTCATACATCTCACTCATTTATATAGTATGATAAAAGCACATCAGTATCTCGTTCTACTTATTTTAATAACCGGCTTCTTGGGGTGCAGCGCTAGCAAAGAGGTGCTCACAGAAGAACCTGTCTCAGGAGCCACGATGGAAGAGGTAGCGGAGACTCCAGAACCCAGTACTCCTCCCGTTGAAGAAGAAGCTGAGTCGGCTTTTGAAATGGATTCGGAAGAGGCGCTCAGGCAACGATGGATGCATCTTGAAGGAGAGCAGGGGAGTTTTATTGGAGTAGGGACGGACAGGCTGTATGAGGAACAGTTAGCGGGGAAAGAGCCCAAACAAAAAGTAATTGTGGCAGTGATTGACTCAGGGATTGACATCGAGCATGAAGATCTAAAAGAGGTGATCTGGATAAATGAGGATGAAGTAGCCGGCAACGGGCTCGATGATGATAAGAACGGGTATGTGGACGATGTGCACGGATGGAATTTTATTGGTGGCCCCAACGGCGATCACATCTCTGATGACACGTTTGAAATGACGAGAGAATTTGTACGCCTAAATCCCACGTATGCGGATGCTGACCCTGATGCACTCTCTGGAGCCGAGAAAGAGGAGTACTCGTATTACAAGCGAGTTGTGAAGGCGTTAGAAGATGAAAAAGCAGAGCTGAGTGGGTTGTTGTCCAATATCGACAACGCCCTTGGAGTCTGGGATGCGGCACATAGCATTATGACCAACTTCCTCGGCAAACCGGATTATAGCATGGATGCGGTCTCCGCTGTGCAAACGACCAGAGAAGACGTGCTGCGCTCTAAGGAGATTCTGATGTATTTCGACTCCCTAAATCTCGATAGAGAAGAAGTAAGAGAAGAGCGAGGTAAAATTGAGGGATATCTGCAGAAAGGATTAAATCCCGAGTTTGATCCTCGTGGGATTGTTGGAGACGATTATGAAAACCTGGATGAGCGGGTTTATGGAAATAACAGCGTTGAAGGCCCTGATGCTGGGCATGGCACCCATGTGGCCGGTATCATCGCAGCCTCACGTGGAAATGGCATGGGCATGGATGGGATTGCAAATGCGGTAGAAATCATGACGATCCGTGCCGTTCCAAATGGAGACGAGCGCGACAAGGATATTGCGAATGCCATCCGTTATGCTGTTGACAATGGCGCTATGATCATCAATATGAGCTTTGGCAAAGGGTTTTCACCGCACAAAGTTGCAGTTGATCAAGCGATCCTGCATGCAGAAAGCAACGGGGTACTTATGGTACATGCAGCCGGCAACGATGCAGAGGATAATGATGAGACGCTGCACTTCCCTGTGCCTGAAGTGGATGGACGAGACGAGCCCGTCAGTACGTGGATCGAAGTGGGTGCATCCAACTGGGAAAACCTGGATTTGCTGGCAGCAAGTTTTTCGAATTATGGGCAGAAAAGTGTGGACGTATTTGCACCCGGCGTCGACATTTATTCTACAACGCCTGACGATACCTACAAATCGCAGGGAGGCACCAGTATGGCAGCCCCGGTAGTGTCGGGCATTGCTGCATTGATCATGGCATATTATCCTTCTTTTTCTGCGGACGAAGTAAAAGCCATTATCTTAGATTCAGCAACATCGTACAAGGGCCAGCAAGTGCTGCTTCCTGGTTCGGAAGACGATGAATTCGTAGATTTTGGCCGGCTCTCTCTAACCGGAGCTGTTGTAAATGCCGTTGAAGCCTTAAAGCTGGCTGAAGAGCGAACCAACTAGAAACCAGAAACATAATTAACCCCCAATTGACACATGGCAGGAATCGTCCTTGATGGTAAAAAGCTGGCTCGAGAATTAGAAGAGGACCTAAGAGGAAGAGTAGAAAAAATTGTAGAAGCATCGGGGCGAGTACCCATACTTGCTACTGTCCTGGTTGGCAATGACCCGGCTTCTGCGACGTATGTGCGGATGAAAGGCAATGCGTGTAAGCGTGTGGGTATGGAGTCCGAACGTGTCCTTTTATCCGAGGAAACCACTACAGAAGAACTCGTTGATGTCATTGAAGGGCTTAATGCGAACGAGGACGTGCATGGCATCCTGCTGCAGCATCCAGTGCCTTCGCAGATCAACGAACGGCTTGCCTTTGACGGGATTTCGATTGCTAAGGATGTTGATGGTGTGACTACCCAGGGGTTTGGCCTAATGGCGATGAAAGAGCAGGCGTATGGTTCCGCAACTCCTGCGGGCATCATGCGGCTCTTAAAGCACTACAACATTCCCCTCGAGGGAAAACATGCCGTTGTTGTAGGCCGAAGCCCGATTCTGGGTAAGCCCATGGCGATGATGCTGTTAAATGAGAATTGTACAGTAACAATATGCCATTCGAGAACGCAAGATCTACCTGCCCATGTAGCACAGGCAGATGTATTGGTTGGGGCCGTTGGACGGCCTGAGTTCATTCGAGGAGCCTGGATTAAGGAAGGAGCAGTAGTGATTGACGCCGGTTATAATCCGGGCCCGGTTGGTGATATTGAATTAAGTGCTATTGTAGATACATGCACAGCCTACACTCCAGTGCCGGGCGGTGTAGGACCAATGACTATTGCAACCCTGATGGCTCAAACCGTGGAGGCCGCCGAAAAGTCATTATAGGACATGCATAAAACATCTCTATGTTCTATATTCCATCTCCACCTTCCACCATAAGGTTGCATGTAATGCGTTGATCTGGCATGGCATGCGTCGAATGTTCATTTGACACAACTGCTACGAATGAAGAGTTTTCTTGGAGCCTTCGTGTATCCATTTTACGTACCTGTTACAGCGGTTCGAGTAGCTGCATTGTTACTCTTTTTCTTTTCTTTCCTGACGTTCTTTCCAGTCGATAATGCCTCTGCTGAATCCCTCGATTCGGATCCAATGGCGTACGTCGTCAATGATGCTCCTGGCGTTATCGAAGCGAATGCAGTGAATCCGATTGCTGCTGATGACAGTCCAACACCGCCTGTCTGGCTTGTTATCCCGTTCGTCCTCCTTTTGATTATGATTGCCACAGGGCCCTTGTTCTATGCCCACCATTGGCATCACCATTATCCCAAGTACGCCGTTGCTTTCGGCTTATCGGTTGTAGCATACTATGCATTTCATAACGATTGGGTACCAGTCATTCATGCAATTCAGGAATATTCATCCTTTATCGCATTGGTTGCCTCCTTGTTCATTGCGGCAAGTGGGATCTATCTTAATATTAATGCCAACGGTACTCCCAAGAACAACGTGATTCTACTTTTTGTAGGATCTGTGATAGCAAATCTGATTGCGACTACAGGCGCTGCGATGTTGTTTATTCGTAGTTATATGCGACTTAATAAAGGTCGCCTTCGTCCCTATCATATAGTCTTCTTCATCTTTCTCGTAGCCAATATTGGTGGTGCTCTGACTCCAATTGGAGATCCTCCGCTGTTCCTGGGTTTTTTAAGAGGTGTTCCATTCTTCTGGACGCTGACCCACGTATGGTATATATGGCTGGCAGCGATGATTGTATTCCTGGCTATTTTTTATGTCATCGATTCTAGAAATAAAAACACAGGCACCATTCGGGATGATTCGAAACCGACGGTGCAGCTACAGGGAAAGAAAAGCTTCATCTGGGTTGCCATCATTATCGTGAGCGTATTCATCGATCCCAATGTGCTAAGTTTTGTGCCCAATTTGTACAAGGAATTCCATATTCCAATTGGGATTAGAGAGATTATTATGCTGTCTGTCGCTGTTCTTGCCTATAAGTTTGCCGACAAGGATTCGATGGAGAAAAATGAGTTTACGTTTGAGCCCATTCGAGAAGTGGGGTGGTTATTCCTGGGGATATTTGCCTGTATGCAGCCGGCGCTGAAGCTGATTGAAACGTATGCGACAGAACATGCTGACTCTCTTACTGTAAGTGTTTTTTATTGGGGGACAGGTTCTCTCTCCGGTATTCTCGATAATGCTCCAACCTATCTGAATTTCTTGTCTGCAGCGATGGGTAAGTTTGGATTGCAGAGTGATGTGCCGGCTCAAGTACAAGATTTTGCTGCAGGAGCAAGCTCTCCCGAATCGTGGATTTTCCTCCTGGCCATATCGGTTGCAGCCGTATTTTTCGGCGCATTGACGTATATCGGGAATGCACCCAACTTTATGGTTAAAGCCATTGCTGAGAGTAACGGAGTGAGTACACCATCGTTCTTTGGTTACCTGGTCCGATACTCGATTCCCATCTTGATTCCCGTCTTCTTCGTGATCTGGGTTATCTTCTTTAGTGGATTTATTGTTGATGTCACCGAAGCTGGGGAGATGTGTGTTACATTCCTCGGCACCTGTAACCCATAGCGTGCTTTTTTAATTATAGTATGCTTTTCTACTTATATGGAGTCATATATAAAAGAGTTTATTCCCCACGATCCCACCCTGGGGTTGTTTGTGGATCCGGATATTCCACCTAAAAAGGTGCAAAATGCGTTGAAGGATTATGCAAAGAAGGTGCACCGCCGGGATGTGGTTGCCTTGTATGATGCAACGTTGTTAGGGTCAGGAAAAGACGGTGCGTTGTTTCTAGCCGATCGGATCGTATTTCAGAATAACGACTTACAGCCGTCTTATGAGGTGAAATACGATGACCTTGTTGAGATAGAGTTGAAGAAAAAGATGATGGGTGGCCGAACAATTGAGTTGATGGTTAACCGCGGACGAGCGACGATCAACCTGGAGCTTGATTTTTCAGGTAAAGCCAAGGCAGCTCCTTATGTGGAGCGGTTTCTGCAAGAAGCCATGCACCGGGTTACCGAGATAGAAATCATGGCGAAGCGTCCGAAGAGAAACCGTGCAAATTCCGGTACAGATGTAGGGGCTGTAGAAGATGCGTTGTTTGACCTTGTAAATAAAGGATTATTGAGTCAAGACGATTACCGAAAGATGATCCAGGCAATTCAGTGATGGGTCAAATCAAGAGAGGGTATGCCGCAATTTGAATGTGAAGCCATCATCTTCGACATGGATGGCGTATTGGTTGATTCAGAAGTGCTGAACGAGAAACACTGGAAGCTGTGGGCGGAGAAAGAGCACGTATCATTGGAATGGATCATGTCCATCCATCATGGCGTGCCCGCTGAACAAACGATTACCACTGTAGCCCCACACCTTGATGCCGCAACAGAGGCGCGTTGGTTCGAAGAAAACTTATCCAAAGACCTTGATGGGCTGCTCGCTTTCGAAGGGGTCCATGAATTACTCAGTGGCCTACCCGAAGGCAAGTGGGCCATAGGCACGAGTGCACCCAAGATTATCGCCTTCAATCGAATGGAGTACCTGAAGCTACCCGTTCCTCCTGTGGTCGTTACCATTGACGATGTGGAGAACGGAAAGCCGGCACCTGATCCCTATCTAAAAGCTGCGAGAGGTATGGGAATCGATCCTGAACACTGCATCGTCATTGAAGATGCGCCCGCCGGTATCAAAGCTGCAAAGACTGCCGGTGCGCGAGTAATTGCCATTCCGACTACAAACGGGGCAGATGCATTAAGTGAAGCAGATGCGGTTGTGTCTCGGTTTGCTGATATAGCCGTTGCAGTGAACGGAGAGAGGCTTGCTGTGAGTTGGTAGCACGCTCATTAATTAGCTAATCGCCAATTTCAAGATTCTGCTTGCGACCTCTTTCAACTACCCGGGTAGCACTTATCGTCCGAGTGTCATTCACAATTTTGTTTTGGCGTGTGGCCTGAATCCTGATCGTCCCACTAAATTCATTTTCCTCGACCTTTACTTGGGCATTGACGTTCATGCGCGAGAAAGCGGCACCCATTGTTTCCCCTGAGAAAACAAGAACACCGTCCGTATATTGAACCTCATTTAATCGAATCAGAACACCTCCAGGACGAGGTCTAGGTGGTTGGGTTTTGCCTGGAGCATCGAAGGGAATTTCTTGTAGCCTGCCCGTTAATCCGTTTGGACCTTCCATGATTGTGATTACGCCTCGGTAGAGATTTGCTTGTTTCCGAAGGCTGACCATGGGGATCTCGTATTCCCACAGTCCAATCACTTCAGCTGGATCAGAAGGCGTCTTTGGTACAATGTCTTGAGCTTGAAGAGGAGCTAAATGGGTTATGCTTAAGACTATTGGTCCTAAAACAAAAGCAAAGAGGGATCGCATTAAGTTTGGAATGACTTGAATCAGTGGCTGTTTGGGAGATAGCATGGCAAGACATAATAGTTTGAGTTGTCAATTTCGCCTCATTCTCAGCGATGACAAATTACAAAAAATAGGTTATATCTATTGCTGCTGAAGCGTCTATTACATAAAGGACGCTTAGGAGAAGTTAATATGATCTTGGGGACTTTGCATATATACCAACGTATTAGTAAAGTAGAATACAGGTACATCACCCTATGATGAAAACAGTAAGCAATTCCATGAAAACATATCTCTTCAAAATTGTCCTTGAACAAGACGAAGATTTTGATGGCAATTCCTCAGGTTGGCTTGCAACATGCCCTTCTCTGGTTGAGAAAGGAGCTTCTGCCTGGGGATCTACACAGGAAGAAGCCGTAAAGAATTTGCGGGAGGTTCTTGAAATGACTGTTGAAGGGTTGATTGAAAATGGGGAGTCTTTTCCAATCAGAGAAAATGAGGACATACAAGTCCTGGAAGAACCGCGTGTAGCAATAACAATATGATTGATGGCT
>JAHQVL010000219.1 GCA_019634345.1 Rhodothermaceae bacterium | reverse complement strand
TGTTTTTTCTTCAACGTTTAGAGTTGGGAGAGACGAGGACTGTGATTTATCTATTCAGCATAGTCATGTAAGCCGGCATCATCTTGAAATGGAGTTCAGGGACCAATGTTGGTGGCTTCATGATCTTGAGAGTACCAATGGTGTCTTTGTAAATGAAAAGAAAGTCCAGCATGCTCCCGTTCTAGACAAAGATATTATTGTTCTGGGGGTTGGTGGGCCTCGAATTTCGTGTACCTATATTAGCAAGGAAGAAGCGAATCAATTTAGAGCAGAACGAAAAGAACCGGCGGAGAAAAGCAAGCTCGTGTATTTTGTAATTGCGTTCATTTTGCTGGGGGTGGTTGGCTTTTTCTACGGTAAGAACGAGTTGGGTAAACAAGACCGGTTTCGTGAGCAAGCCTTGAGCCTATTTACGACGGTTAGAAATACAAATATTGCCATTGCGGAAGTATATGCCGAAGAAGATGCCGATAGGCTTTCAAAGGCACAGCGAATCATCGAACTGCAAAAGGATCGAAAGGATGATCTTGAATCCTATCGAGGGTACCTGATACGCATGGGCTTTTACTCCGAGTTGGGAGATCAGATCTATCGACTTATCTACAGTACAGCATCCCAGTTTTCTGAAAATGAGTTGACCTTGCCAGATGCATTTGTGAATGACGTATACACGTGTATTCAGCAATACTGGTTGGGCGAGAACATAGAAGATTTTGAAGCCGCTCTCAATACAGCTCAATTTTCCAACTATACGTCTGCCCATTTAAAAATCATGCGGGAATTCGGCCTTCCGCAAGAGTTTTTCTATCTTCCCCTTACCATAAGTGGTTTTGATTCGAAAAAAGACCTATTATCAGGTTTCGAGCCTCTTGCAGGTGCCTGGAAATTGTCGAAAGCAAGCGCTGAAATGTACGGGCTGGAGGTCGAAGATCCACGGGAAATGGCAGTCCTGAGTTCTTCTGCAAATGATGAACGGTATAATTTTGTAAAATCTACGAGAGCTTCCGCTAGGCTATTACATGATATATACAGGAAGGAAGCTTTTGCTTCGGGATTGTTAACTGTAGCATTGTTTTTGCAATACCAGGAGGATCAAGCTAACGGCAAGGAATTTAGTGTTGGTTCATTGCTTACTGATGCGCCAACAGATATAGATTCTCGAAATCTTTGGTATATTATGGAACGGTATCCATCTCGAATCTCTCGGGACGTTTACCAAGAAGTGGTACGAATATTCGCGGCGGCTGCGATAGGTCAGGATCCTCAATTGTTTAATCTGGATTTTACAACACCAACAGCTACCAATTTATCATCAAATATTTATCGCGCTTTTCAATAAAAGCGATTTTCCTCAATAAATAGTTATAAATACATGTCCTGGTGGAGAGTAAAACGGCCTACACTCATTTCATATGGTGCTGCATCACATGTAGGACTGGTCCGTTCGGAGAACCAGGATGCGTATGGTTGTTTTCCTGATGAGGAATCTGAAAATTTAACAGAACGATTGTTTATTGTTGCAGACGGGATGGGAGGCCATCAAGGCGGGAAAGAAGCAAGTTCTATGGCACTTAAGGTCGTTCCTGAAGTATTCTTTAGTGATGAGGATGTCCCCGTGCCCCAACGGTTGCGCAGCGCTTTTATGGAAGCGAACAAGCAAATCTATCAGAAAGCAATGACCGGCGAGGGGTTTGAACGCATGGGTACTACCTGTACAGCGTTTGCTGTGTCGGATAATATGATACATATTGCGCATGTAGGGGATACAAGGGCGTATAGAATTGAAAAGAACAATATTGAGCTGCTGACTTCGGACCATACACTGGTCGAGGAGATGAGAAAGGAAGGGGTGCTTACTGAAGATGAAGCAAAGGTCCATCCGCGTAGAAATACGCTTACACGGGCTATGGGTGTAGAACCTGATTTGCTTGTTGACGTGTATGAAATTGGCCTGCTCAAGCCTGAACATCGTTACCTACTCTGTTCTGATGGTTTGTCTGAAGTAAACACAGACGAGCTTCAACATCTTGTCATGCAACTTGCGCCCCAAGCTGCAAGCGAAAAACTTATCGAGCTAGCCAATGAGCGCGGAGGGCACGATAATGTCACTGTACTCATAGTGCGAGTCATATAAAAACTCTCTTACTACTCAGTTCGACCTACACATTTCAGGCCCATGCAACGACCTGACTCTGCTATCGGAAAGATAATCGATGGATACAAGATCCTTGATGTCCTTGGCCAAGGGGGGATGGGTATTGTATATAAGGCAGAAGATGTCGCTCTTTCCAGGCAAGTAGCACTAAAAATGATTAATCCTGATCTTGCCTCTCAGGATACGTTTCTTCGTCGCTTTCAACTAGAGGCAAAAGCGCTCGCTCGAGTTGACAGTCCTTATATTGTTGGTGTTCATGCCCTTAGAAAAGCCGGAGAACACGTTTTTATCGTTATGGAGTACGTCGATGGGTGGACCCTCTCCGACGAAATGAACAATGGCACGCTGGATTCAAAGCGTGCCTATTCTGTTTTAAAGCAGTTACTCCAGGCCTTTTCACACGCCCATGGCGTGGGTGTTGTGCATCGCGATATTAAGCCGAGTAACATCATGATCTCCAGGGAAGGTCGTGTAAAAGTAACGGACTTCGGGCTGGCAAAACTTCGCAGAGAGGACGGTATGACTACCGTCACACAAGGCATTGCTGGGACGGCCAGGTACATGTCTCCCGAACAAGTGCTGGGTAAGAAAATAGATCATCGTAGTGACATTTATTCACTGGGGATGACCCTCTATCACATGTTTGCCGGCAAGCTTCCGTTTGAGCCAGACGAAGGTACCTATTCGATATTGCGTCGAGTTGTCGAAGAAGAGTTTGCTGAGGTCTCTCAAATCAACGCAAAGATTCCCAGGGCGCTTTCCGAAGTGATTACGAAAGCGATTGCCAAGAGTCCTGACGACCGGTATCAGACGGCTGACGAAATGCTGGCAGCGCTCGAGATCGTGTTTGATGATGGACAGACAAAAGAGGGGGATCCCGTATCGGTTCGTCCTCAAACTCGTTCAGAGAGAAGCAAGAAACCGCTCGTGTTTGCTGCAATCGCATTGTGTGTTATCCTGATTTATCCCGTCTACAGCTTCGTCTCAAATCGGGGAGGGGATAGCAATGGTGAATCACCTCAGACGAATCAGCCGGATCCGGCCGCGAATCAGGCGAATACAACTCTTGATGGGCAGGATTCTTTGTCGGCGGCTCCTGAATCAATCTATGCTTACCCTACGATCAACACGAATCCATCAGGGGCTAGCGTGCTAATCAACGGACAATCCTATGGAGCAACTCCAGTTAGAGGTCTTGCTCTTGAAGCCGGAACCGTGGAAATCACTATCGCGCTGGAAGGGTATGAGACAATGACTCGATCAGAAACCCTGGCAGCGGGGAGTATCAGAGAAATTTCTTTTGACCTGCGGCAAACAAATATTGCTCAAGTTGAACCTGTCAGAGATGATCCACCTCCTGTAATTACTCAGCCACAAAATCCTACTCCTTCCCCGGCAATGGGGACGCTACGATTATCTGCAAACCCAAGTGGATTGATCTATGTGAACAATGAGTTGTTTGACAATAATTCAGATCAATTAAAGGAAATTGGGAGCTATACCGTCTCCTTTGTTGCTGCAAATAATCCCGAAATTAAGAAGGATACTACTTTTAGCCTTCTTGAGAATGAGCAGGTTAATATCACTGGGTATTTTGAGCGAAAATTGACCATTGCACTCCGTTGCACAAATTGTGGGAATGGTGCCGTACCTCCTGCAAATATTAACATTAATGGGAGTGACGCAGGCTATACCCCAATGGGGGCGCAGCCGTATCCAGCAGGAGACTACACTGTTCAGATTTTGGACCCCCGGCTTAACATGGAAATAGCCAACCCAACACGACAAATTCGATTGCTTCCAGTCTTTGAAGAAAAAGACCTGATTCATAAAGAGTTTTTTAATGTTACGATAAGCAGAACCCAATAAGCGCATCATACTTGCTCCAAAAACTTAACTTCTTCTCTTTGCATATTCCTATTGTTACGTTGCCCATTTAGCATTCATTTCCAGTTGTAACGAACATTTATAGATTGCAAACGCACTTTTTAGGCAATTCCTATGCGAAAATATACTCTTAGTACATGTGTTCAATGGCTGGCGGCGCTGCTGGTAGTCCTAGTACCCACATCTCTTTTACAGGCTCAAGATTCTGCTATAAGTGAGGCACAATCGGCATACAATGAAGCCGACTTTGATCGTGCTATTACGCTGTTTGCGGACGCGCTGAACAACAAAGAATTAAATAAAGAAGAGCAGAAAAGTGCTCTACAGTTTTTGGGTCGGTCCTATATCGCCAAGCGAAACGATGATCGAGCCCGTGAAGCGATCCAGACACTGGTGGAACTAGAGCCGCCAATTATTGAACTGAATCCTGATATTGAGCCACCGCCACTCATGAAGCTGTACTACGATGTCCGAAAAGAACTGACAGATAGCTATGAGATAGAGCGTGCGGATCCCGGATTGCAAACATTGGCGATCGTTGACTTTACAAACAATTCCCTGGACGATAGAGACCGCATGGATCCACTTCAGGGTGGTTTTGCATCTCTTATGGTTCATCAATTAAGTGGTGCTACAGATCTTAAGGTCATTGAGCGGGAACGCATCAAGTGGCTACTTGAGGAATTGGACCTTCAGAAAGAACCAGGCCGGGTAGATCAATCGACGGCAGTCCGCACAGGAAAGCTTCTTGGGGCGAATGTGGTTATGTTCGGTTCGTACATGAAGCACCGCAACGAATTTCGCATCAATGCACGCCTCGTAAAGGTGGAGACTGGTGAAATCATCATGACGGAGCAGGTAGCTGGCAAAGAAAAGGACTTCTTTAAGCTGGCTGAAGAATTGAGCTTAAAAGTGGCATCAGGTATCAATGTGTCGCTGCAGGAAACCCAGATTGGTGCCCGCACTGAAACAAGCTCACTCGACGCCATGCTTTCTTATTCTGAAGGGCTAGAGCTTCTTGAAGAAGAAGATTATGACGCTGCTTTTAAGAAGTTCGTCGAAGCCTATGATAAGGACAATAATTACAAGCGGGCCCTACAAAAGGCAGAAAGCTTAAAACCATTGCTTACAGCTGCAGCAGGGTAGATGGTACTACTCCTTGAGTAGTAGTTGCTTATTCTAATATTGCATCGTATGTAGCCCTCAAACGGTTCTTCCGTTTGAGGGCTTTTTTTGGGGCGTAGGGTAAGTTGTACCTACATTATGCAACCATGCCTCCAAGACCCATGCGTATTTTTTGTACTACATTAGCACTTTTAATAAGCCTTATCGCTACATCACCCGTTCAGGGTATTGTTAATCACATCGCTCAATACTATCAAACCGATTATGCCATAGAAGAGAACCATCCTTCTATCAATGATGAATCCTTTAAGAAAGCGGTGGAAGTGTATTATGCCGCAGAGTTTGATGAGGCCATCAAACTATTCTCAGAAATCGCTACTGATAACGAGCAGGACCGCATCATTCGACGGGATGCCCTGCATTTTCTCGGGCGATCTTATCTGGCCGTTCGTAAAGGAGAGAAAGCACGCACTGCTCTCGAACAACTCACAGAACTCGAGCCTCCCCGGATAGATATAGATCCTGATATTGAATCACCTCAGCTGCTCCGTCTTTATTATGACGTGCATAAAGAAAAAGATGGGGGATATGCCTATCAAGATGAGGAAAAAAAGCAAACGCTCGCAATTGTAGATTTTGCGAATCAGAGCATTGACGACCATGAGAAACTCCAGCCTTTGTCAAAAGGATTTTCGTCACTCATGATCAATCAACTCAATGGTGCAACCGATTTAAAGGTTGTTGAGCGTGAGCGCATTAGTTGGTTGTTAGACGAATTAGAACTGCAAGAAGATGTCTCTCGGGTAGATCGACAAACGGCTGTACGTGCAGGGCGGCTCCTTGGGGCTCATATGGTACTGTTCGGCAGTTATATGAAGTTTGGCAAGACGATGAATATGTCGGTTCGCCTTGTTAGCGTGGAGACCGGCGAGATTCTCATGACGGACCAGGTGCAAGGGAAGGCTGATAAGTTTTTTGAACTGGCTGAATCCCTGAGCTTGAGTATTACCAAAAGCATCAATGTAAGCCTTTCAGACGATGAGCTTGGTGTTAGAAACCGAGAAACCAGATCCCTGGATGCATTGCTGTCCTACTCAGAAGGATTGGACCTCCTGGAAGATCGCAACTACAAAGCTGCCTTCGAAAAATTCCTTGAAGCCTACGATCATGACAGCACCTACAAGCGGGCGATATTGAAGGCGAAGAGTATTGAGCCGTTTATTTAGTGCAAAGTGCAAAGTGCAAAGTGCAGAGTAGGTTTTTTTAACGAAGAACACCTTGCACCTTGCACTTTGCACCTTGCACTTTGAAGAATCAAAGCGCGAGGTGTTAAGTTTAACGAATAATAGTGCGGCTATTTCTGTCAGAAGGAATTTCCGTTTTGACATATATAGGGGCGGATCGCAATCATCCACCTTATGCACGCCCTCTCTATTATCAGCCTCCAACGTAGATCCTCTACTCTATAATGCACAAGTTTCTACATCTCGCGGATGTCCATCTCGATAGTGGTATACTGTGCCGGTCCGAGGCGCTTCGAACGAAACTCAATCTCGAACTTCAGGCTGGCTTTAAAAGATCAATAGACTTTGCCATAAAGGAAAAAGTCGTAGCTGTATTTATCGCTGGTGACCTGTTCGATGCCGATAATCTTAGTATTGGTACTGAACTGTTCATCCACGAACAATTCCAGCGGCTAAATGAAGCCCATATACCCGTCATCTATACAGCCGGCCAGTCCGACCCGGCAGACGAAGTTGGGGCCGTATCTGACAGGCCCTGGCCTAAGAATGTAATTTTCATCAACGATGCTTCGCCTAAGGTAATTGAACTGCAGGACGTAGATGGCAAACCCATCGCACGCGTGGTTGGTGCTGGATATACGACACGAAAGATTGAAGAAAATTTAGTCCTTCGTTTTCCACAGGCAAAAGAGCAAATACCGTACATCGGTTTACTTCATACTCGGGTCCATTCGGCTTTTGGTGTCACCCAAGAGCAGAGCGGCACAAATGCGTGCGAAGTTAAACACTTAAAAGCGCCAGGGTATATCTACTGGGCCCTGGGAGGGGTACACCAGCATCAACGATTGGCCGGCATTCCGAATGCATGGTATCCTGGTAATTTTTCTGGACGCAGTGCTGACGAAGCCGGCTTCAAAGGAGCCCTTCTTCTCTCGCTAAAAGAAGACGAGGAAGTTTCTGTAGAGTTTAAGCCCTTTTCCTCGGTGCAATGGTTTGATCTCTCTCTGGCCAACCTGGAAGACATTGACGATGTCGAGAGCCTGTTTCGCGCAGCTGAACATGCTTTCGAAGATCAGCGCGGGGAGGATGGGGATATAAACGTCCAACTGACCCGGTTGACCCTTTCCGGTATGTGTCCTATTGTGGATGAGTTGAAGTCAGAGACGCGGCGGGCGCTTATCGAAGAGAAGCTGGCGTATCATCTCAATGTAGATGATGTCGAAATTCGTATTGAGCATTTGACGGCTCTCGTTGATGTAAACGTATATAGAAATGAACCTCATCTCCTAAGCGAAGTACTAAAAGTTATTGACGACGTATCAGAAAATACGTCTCTTCTCGATGAGCTGACCCCCCAGGTGCTCGTTCGAAAGGTTAGTGATGACCGGAAAACAGAGTATCTCAAATCATTAGTCACTGGTTTTGATAGAGAGGCCATCGTCCGTTTAACTCGAGAGGACTCCCATGCGCATTAAACAATGTAATATTACAGCGTATGGCCAGTTTAAAAAGCGGTCATTCGAAAATCTCAACCATCCCATTGTGGTTGTTCAGGGCAAAAATGAAACGGGAAAGAGTACGTTTTTCCATTTCATGCGGTCTATGTTGTACGGGTTCAATCCAGACCAGGCCCTAGTCAATAAGTATGCGCCTCTAGATGGCGATCCGATGGAAGGCGATATCGTGTTTACCAATTCTCACTCAGAGGAGATGGTAGTGTCTCGTAAGTTGGATGCTGTACCAACCGGATATTTACTCAACGGTACGAAAGACGATCTCGGCAATAAAACGATACCACTCATAGATCATATCTCGCGACCTGTTTTTGAGTCGGTCTATACGTTAGGTCTATACGATATGATCGAGTTTAGCCGGCTCGCCTGGGATAAGATTCAAGATCGGTTGCTCGGGAGCTTAAATGTAGGCCATATCCGTTCTGCCAAAGATGCGATTCGTTCAATTGAACGCGAAGCGTCTTCAATATGGCGTAACGAGATAGACAGCATGACTGCTCTTCGAAAAATTGATCTCCAGCAACGAGAACTGAAGAATCGGATTCGAACAGCACGTGAGAATGATACCTTATTGAGAGAATTGATCAACAAGGTTGGCTTATGTGAGGACAAAGAACGCGAGTTAGAGGAGGAGCAGATTCGTTTAAAGGCGGATCGTCGTCGTTTTAAAAGGCTGTATCCTGTTCTACGGCTTGTTGAGAAAATGAACGCGCTGAGAGAGCTTGCCGAAGACGTCGATAATTTTCAGCATATCCCAGAAGATCCCCACTTGATCCTGGATACGTTGTCCGATCAGATAGAAAAGGATCAGGACAAACTAGAATATGCAAAACGAGATATCCGCTATGCGCAAGCGAATATTCAAAAGCTGATCAAAAGCTTACTTACTGAGAACCTGACGAAGGAATCTCTTAAAGCAATCAGAGATTTGCCGGATGTTGAGTTGCGCCACCAGGTTTATGCTTGTCAGGAAGCACTGGGAAGTCTTCGAGAAGTGCAGATGTATGCGAAGATGCTGTCTGTCCGAGCTTCAGCTAGCAAACCGATTATTCCCTGGGTTATCCTGCTTATTATTTCTGCTATAATGATTGTAGTAGGGGGGATCTTGTCTTGGACGATGCTGTGGATGGTAGGTACCATTCTATTTCTTGTGGGAACGGTCCAAGGTCTGGAAGTAGCCCGTCACAACAGGAATATTGGGTACGAAGGGGTTGAAGAGTGGCCTGATATCACCGATTATGAAATAGAGTCGGAAGAGAGGAAAGAGGCTATTCGCGAAATACTGGCCGAGATACCGCTGCCGGAGATTCGCCTTGAAAATCCTGATCTAGAGTTAGTATCCGATATCGAAACACTAAAGGTGGCTTTGGATGATTACGATCAGCAGGTTCGGAAATATACAGAGTCAGAAAAAGATTTTAAGATCAGCAATCGTTCTACCCTGAATAAGATAAAACAATTAAAAGAACCCTTGTTAAAGCTTGGGAGCGAAGATTTACTTCAGGGTGCTCGCCTGCTCATGGAAAAGCGAAAGGCTGCACGGCAAGCTGATCAGTACGAAGAAACACTGAATCAGGAGTATCCGAACTGGCGGGAAATGCTTGGAGAGATAGATGAGATTCGAGAGGAAGAAGGGGAGATGGTGTTTACCGATGTAGATGTCGTTCGAATCGAGACACGCCTGGAACTCATAGACAGTGAATTGAAGACCGTCGTTTCATCTAAAATTGAGCACTCAAAAGATATTGAGCGATTGCAGACGGAGACATCGATCGTTTCTTTGAAAGGGGAGTTGGCGTTGCTTGATAAACGTAAAAGCGATCTTGAAGAACAAAGAGACCGCCTGCATCTCTTGGCCAATATTTTTAAGAAAGCAGACGCCCAGTTTAGGGTAAAACACCAGCCTGAAGTCATTCGTCTGGCTGGTGAGTATCTGGCTCACGTAACAGATGGCCGATACAACCGATTGGGTATTGATGAGGAAACCGGAGAGCTTCTGGTTTACGCTCAAGACGGAGAGGTTAGTTATAAAGTAGCGCCTCCATTGAGCCAGGGTACTTGTGACCAGATTTACCTGGCTATCCGGCTTGCGATTATTGATCATCTTGACGAAGGAAAAGAGCGTCTTCCTGTCTTCCTTGATGAGGTGTTTGTCAATTGGGATGTGTCAAGGCGCAAGAATGTGTACGGTATTCTGAAGAAAATGTCTGAGAAGCGCCAGATCTTCTTGTTCACCTGCCATGCGTGGCAGGCAGAGGAGGCACGGGCAGAATTGGATGCTCATAATATTTTGTTGACTATGCAAAATTAAGGCACCCCTAGTACTAACCCAGAGCAAAATTCCCTAAGGGCAGCATCTATAAAAGGTGTTGCCTTTTTTATTCCAGTTGGATTCTATCTGCCTATTATGCATTTGAATTCTCTAATAGTATATTGGATCATCAATCAGTTCTGCCTTTAGAGCCCACCAAGCTATGGAAGAGTCAAAAAAGAAGAAGCTGGCTATGTACTTGAGTATCGCAATGGTGTTTGCGATGCTTATGGGGCCAGGCCCTGGGTTGCGATTAGTAAATCCAGATATAGAAAGCGCGTCGCCGAATCTAACTGTTGGAGGACTACCAATCATTTATCTGTGGGGGCTATTTTGGTTTGCAGTTCAAGTCATTATCGTAGTGGTTGCATACTACACGGTTTGGAATGAACAAGACAAAGTAGTCGGATAAGCTTGGGGAGGTACATAATGGAACAGCAGTTCACATACGACTATGGAAATTTACCTTATATCCTGCTCTTTGGATACTTGTTGATGTTGCTTGGGCTTGGTTTTTACGGGTACCGTAAAGGCAAGTCCAACGAGGAAGACTATTACCTTGCTGGTAGAAATCAAGGGTGGTTGGTTTCGGCGCTAACCATAATGGCTACCTTTTTCAGTTCGTTTGCGTTGCTAGGGGCGCCGGGTATGGTGTATCGGGATGGGGTTGTCTTTGCCTTGTTTGCGCTGAACGTCCCTCTAGCCGGAGCGATGGTGTATGTCTTGGGCAGTAAAATCTACAAGATTGGCAAAGAAAAGGGATTTGTGACGCCGGCTGATATGATCTGTGATCACTATGGTGGGAAAGCGGGGCTACGACTCTTGGTCGCTTTGACAGGATTTCTTTACGCCGTTCCCTATGTAGTCATGCAAATCCAGGCGGGCGGGATATTGGCCGAACAGTTGTTTGTAGGAGATAATACGTTTGTTGTTGGTGCGATCATCCTTTCTTTCATTACTATGATTTATATCATGATTGGAGGGATGCGCAGTGTAGCCTGGACTGATGTGATCCAAGGGATATTACTGGTATTTGGAATGCTGGTAGCTGGGTTTGCAACCGTTGCTGTTCTTGGAGGAGTGGGGGGATTCTTTGAAGCCGTAGCATCGCTGCCAGAAACATCGCTATCTGTTCCTGGCACAACAGGTCACTGGACGCCAGAGATGCTTTTTACGGTGTGTTTCTTTGCTTCGATGGGTTCTATGGTACAGCCGGCTCAATGGATGCGATATTATGCGGCGCGTTCGACACAAACGCTGCGGCAAAGTGCATTGATCTTCACGATCGTGCTTACTATTTGTTTTCTATTTGGGATTATGCTGGTGGGGCTAGGAGGGCAGGCGTTATATCCACTGGACTTCTCACAAGGGGGGGTGCTGCCACATGCAGCGGTGGGAGGAGCCGGTCAGTTCGATCAGATTCTAGTCGTTGTGCTGAGAAATCATCTGCCCGAACTATTGGGGTCTGTAGGCCTAGTCTTGGCCTCTCTGATAATGATTTCTATTATGGCTGCGGCTATGAGCACGGCTGATAGCAATCTGCATGCACTGAGTGCAATTCTTACGCGCGATATCTACGATCGATTTATCAAGCCAGGGGCGAGCCAGCAAACCCGTACGTGGGTTGGACGCAGTATTATCTGCTTTGCCACTATTCTTTCTCTACTGGTAGTTATTGTGAGTAGGACCAGTAATGAAGTAAACCTTGTAGGGATGATTGCTCAATTGGGACTAATGGCTATTGCGTTCTCGAGCCAGTTATTACCGATGACATTTGATATGCTGTACATCAAGAAAGGGACAAGAGAGGGGGCTTTCTGGGGGCTGCTGGGAGGACTTGCGACCGTTTTTATGCTAAGTCCTATGTTCCAGATCATTACAGGGTCAGGTTCTGGAATCAACGAATTCGCGAGCACCTTAAAATCGATCTTTGATGTAGGCGCATGGGGGCTCGGAGTAAATTGTCTTCTTCTGGTTGTGATAAGTCTTGTAGTTAAACGCAGAAGAGGGGAGGAAGAGGCTGTAACTGCTTCATAAGGCGTCAGCCCAGCATTCCTTTAGGGTAGCAAATGTCGCAAGGGCACATCAACCGAAGGCGTTCCCAGGTGTAGATCCCTGAATTGTGTCCATCGTCCCATTCAATGCGAATGGCATAGGTGCCCACCGGTTCAATACGAACCTTTTTCCACAAGTTGAGGGAAGGCCTGGTAAATATCGAAGGGTCAGGTAGTTGCCCCATATATTCATGGCCACCAGCACAAACAGCACAGGGACAAGCCTGCCGGAGGCCATCCAGTGAAAACCTTGATACGTGCCGGTCTGCCCATTCAATAACGAGCTCTTGTTCGCCATCCTCTACGGTAATACGATTCGGAAGAGGCGTGATCATAAGCGTATAGTGTATATTTAAAGCAAAAACCACCCCGTTGTATAAACTGCCGGGGTGGTTTTAAAACTAAGGGTTTAAGAAGGATAGTTCTTATACTTCCTCAACCTGATATACATCTTTCAGCAATGACTGCAATTTTGACCGTCCGCGATTAATACGGCTCTTAACCGTACCCATTGGAAGGCCAGTAATTTCTGCAATCTCCTCGTAAGCGAGTTGCTGAACGTCTCTAAGTACGACAACTTCTCTGAAGGATTCAGGAATTTCGTTTAAAGCATCTTGAATATACTTGTCCTGAATAGTACTCTCAGCATGATTGTCTGGACGGAACGTTTCGTCAGGCAATTGCAATTCGTATTCCTCGTTATCTCGGTTTACAGATTGCAATGAGTACATCCGACGCCGTTTTCTTTTGCGGTACTCTGAACGAGCCAGATTACCAGCAATCGTGTACAGCCAGGTTGAAAACTTAGCGATTCGCTGATAGGAATGACGATTCCTATACACGCGAAGGAAAGTCTCTTGTAATAAGTCTTCACATCGCTTAGCGTCGCCTAAAAATCCGTACAAGTAATGAGTCAGGCGTTCTGAATATTTATCTACAAGTATATTAAAAGCTTCGACCGTACCTTGTTGGAACTGTTCCATGAGATCTTCGTCACTCATCTTAATCAAGGTACTATATCTGTCAGACGTCATGCTTGGAGCATAACGTGATCTTATCGTTTGGGGAGTATCTAACATTTTATTTATACAATTCTAGCGAAGGCACTTACAACACGATGTATCCCTTCTCTTTGGGGTGCAAAATAATAGAGCTTTTTAGGATACGGTTTTTTTTCGAAAAAAGCTAACTCTAAGGTGACATATTTATGCTTGTTATTATGAATTTATTGTGATGTGGCCTGGAGGAGGGAAAGCTTTATCTACGCGACCACCTGAGGATTGGAAATCTATATCTAAAACGTTATGTGTAAAGGCGCATAAGCTGCTTGACACACGACGTGGTATTGTTAATTCGATCTTTGAATAAAATTAGTTCTTAAAAAAGAGGAGAGAGTTCGGAGGTGTTAATAGTAGTACTATTCTTCTTATTAAATATCAGAATTGAAATAGAAAACTGATGCGAAATACGAATTGACCTGGAAAAATATCAATAATCAAAAAAGGATCAGCTACTAATAATTAACATGCTCAATATTAGCTCTACCCGAGTAAATAAATCAATAGTTTTTTTGCTGAAAAGAACGCAAGTGAAATTGCTTACACGGTGTACGATGAGGGACCGTCTTTTATCCATTCAATAATCAGTTCTATAGTGGAGGATTTGGGGTAGGCCCGGGGCTTAATAAATAATAGTCAATAATCAAAAAAGGCCCCTCTCTACTACAAGAACTGTATACTATAATGTACGAATTATACTTTTGTTCTCGCTTAATTAAGTAAAATGTAACTTTTTTTAGGGGTTTTAACCCCTTTTTTTATTTAAATAGCTGCTTTTCTCTTCCCTCATTACTTCATAGCCTCCACAAAAGGCTATGTGGCGTATCATTTGCAAATTAGGTCCACATCGAATGAAGGCATCTTTTCTGTGCAACCAAGAAAGACACGCTATCAATGATTATTAACTAAAAGATATTAAGACCATGCAAAAGCGACTACCCATTTTGATTTTATCTTTCATGTGTACCTTTTTACTGACGGGATGTATTGTTGAAGCAGATGACGACCCCGAAATTGATTTTGGCTCGGTTGAATTCGTTTTCTCTATGTCCGACGCCGTTATCAACGGTGATGTCGCTTCCTCTCAGTTTAATGTACCTGCCATCAACCGAGCTGTGGTTGATAACGGAGCCGTTCTCGCCTATGTCCGCGAACAAGGTACATGGACTGCCATGCCCTTTACATTTGGGGTAGAATCTCCTGACCTACCCGCCGTAGATTTTACAATTACGATGGGATTTGGCTTCGATGAAGGATTTTTGGAAGTGTTCTATGAAGCATCCTCCGAAGCTGCTAACCTAGAAGAACAACCGGATCGATTTATCAAAGTTGTAATACTCGATGACCTAAGCATTCCTGCGGTTGCTAACCTGGACCTGTCAAATTATGAGCAGGTAAAGCAGACCCTACAGCTTGACTGACTTGAGTTCAACGTTCAACGTTCAGCGTTAATTTGAGGTCTGTCACACAAAAACCTTGAACGTTGAAACTTGAACTATAGGCCAGAATATTCTGGCCGATAAATGCACTGTACCCCTAAACCCTTATGGTGCACACTATG
>JAHQVL010000218.1 GCA_019634345.1 Rhodothermaceae bacterium | reverse complement strand
ATTACAACACTTGTACAGCACACCCTGTCTTCCGGTGTGCACAGGCTCCAGTGGGATGCAGAGAATGTTGTACCAGGCGTGTATTATTATCGCATGCAAGTCAACGGTCGCGTCGATGTAGGCAAAATGATTCGTCTATAAAATTCGTCTAAAAAAGATCGGTTTTCGGGGGACAAGATGGGGAGTTCAAGGTTCAAAGTTCAAGGTTCAAAGTTGGGCTAAGCGTCAACCAACTTTGAACCTTGAACTTTAAACTTTGAACTCAAGTCAATGGCCGAACCCCTAAAGAACCAGTACGGACCCGAAATACCTCGCAAGATTGCAGGCAAGATTGAAAATGTGCATGCAGCGTTTGATAGCACGTCCTTTTTGCGTGACACGCTGGATGGGTATGAAGACCTCGAACTAAAACCGCGCGCAGCCCGTATTTCGGAAATGCTACACAACCATTTGCCGGAGGATTATGAGGAGGCTATTCGGATATTAATCGCTTCGTGTGGAGAAAAACTGGATAACACAGAAGCGTTTGGGATGGGGCCTTTTATGTACTTGCCTCATGTCATCTTTGTGAGTGATTATGGCCTGGATCACTTTGAGGAATCGATGGCGGCACAGTATGAGTTAACCCAGCGATTTACGGCAGAGTTTAGTATTCGAGCGTACCTTGAAACGCATACAGAGAAAACCCTTGCCAGGCTACGAGAGTGGACCAAAGACCCGAGTGAACACGTGCGCCGGCTGGTGTCCGAAGGAACGCGTACTCGTCTCCCCTGGGCATCCCGGTTAAAAGGCTTTCAAAAGGATCCCTCGCCGGTTATTGAGTTGTTAGAACTTCTTAAAGACGACTCCTCGCTCTATGTGCGGCGTTCGGTGGCGAATAATCTAAACGACATTGCGAAGGATCATCCGGACCTGGTAGTCGAGGTCGCCAAACGGTGGATGGTGGATGCGTCTGAGGAGCGCCAATGGCTGGTGCGCCACGCACTGCGTACTCTCATTAAGCAAGGGCACAAAGAAGCGTTGCTTGTTTTGGGATATGGAGATGCAGGAAAAGTGAGATTGGTAAATGGAACCGTGACTCCTGAAAGCCCGAAGATGGGCGAGTCCGTAGAAATCGCCTTTGATCTCAAGAACGAAGAAAAAGCAGCCCGAAAATACATGATTGATTTTAGGGTTCACTACGTGAAAGCAAATGGCAAGACAAGCCCTAAAGTGTTCAAGTTAAAAGCTACTACGTTGGATGGTGGTGAGGTTGGTTCCTTTCAGAAAAAGGTGTCTCTCAAGGAAATGACAACCCGTAAGCACTACCCGGGCACCCATGCCGTGGATGTAATTATTAACGGCCGCATAGAACCACTGGGAGAATTTGAGCTATTGACGGGTTAAAGGAACGAGCGACTCCCAAGAAGTATAGACATAGAAAGGGGTACAATCATGCGTTTCGCATTCTTAACCATCTTTCTCTTAGCACCAACCTTTGTATTGGCCCAGGAGCAGGTAAGCTCTTCTCAAACAGCCACGTTTAAACTGCACGTAACGGACTTTGATACGGGTATTGTGCTGCAGTATGCGGATGTAATCATTCGAGATACCGGTATTTCAGGAAGCACGGATCACAATGGTATTGTAGAACTCATCGGAATTCCTGCGGGTGTGCATGTCATTGAAATCTCGTGCGAGAACTACGAGAGCGACGTGTTGGTGGTTACCCTTGAGGCGGGTGAAGCGAAAGAGGGAGATCTCAGATTACTGAAAGCAGCCATTGAGTTGGATGGGATTGAAGTTGTTGATGAGCGAGTCATCGGGGCTCTTGAACGGCGTGGGTTTTATGAGCGAGAAGAACGAGGTATGGGGCGGTATCTATCCAAAGCCAAGATGGAGGAGCGTGGTTCTATTTTACTTTCTGAGGCTGTGAGAACCCTGCCGGGGGTGAGTGTGATTATTTATGAGGGCTCAACGGTTGCCGTTTCTCGTCGCCGGGGCAATACATGCCCCCTAACGATTTACCTGGATGGGATGCAGATGTATGGATTTCAGGGCGAACAGGGAAATATAGTCGACCTTGATACAATTCCCCTTGAAGAAGTGGCCGGTGTTGAAGTATATATAGGTCCGTCCGAGACGCCTATTGAATACAGCAGATATAATCAATGCGGGGTCATGTTAATATGGTCTCGTTTATAATTGATCGTTCTATTACCATGAAAACATATACAGCGTTATTATTTTTTGCCCTCCTTATGGCCAGTTGTACTTCTGAACCTGCCATGGAGCAATACGGAAGTGAACTGACCCTTTCTGAGGTTACTCCCATTTCTCAAATCCTGGATAGCCCTGCTGACTATGTCGGCACCAAGGTGCTTATTGAAGGCGAAGTGGTTGATATTTGTCCGATGAAAGGCTGTTGGATGGAAGTGAAGGATCCGCTTTCCGGTAAGATGATGAAGGTAAAGGTGGAGGATGATGTGATTGTATTCGATGAGGAATCGAAAGGGAAAAAAGCAAAAGCAGAAGGGGAAATCTACGAGATTCGACTCTCAGAAGATGAAGCTATGTCTTATATGAAGCACCTCGCAGATGAAAAAGGAGAAGCCTTTGATTCGACCTCTGTAACTGGTCCTATGGTGATTTATCAGTTGCAAGGAGAAGGTGCTTTAGTAGAAGTGGGTGAATAAGATCGACCATACCTTCCTGCCACCACTTATCCAGGACCTCGGTCCAGGTCGCCCCTCATGAAATACCTTATTTCAATCGTTGGCTTATTCCTATTCGGCTACTTCTATATGGTAAAACAGCCAGATCCTGTAGAATCCCGTGTCTATAAGTGGCCGCAGCAATTTGAAGAGTTAGATGAGGGCATTGCCAAAGCAAAGATACTCAGCGGAAGTACGACAGCATTGTATAGGCTGGACGTCGATGCGTATCAATTACAGCCTGGTGTAACGCTAGTCGGCGGTGGGACACTAGAAACTATGGTGATTGTTAAAAGCGGTGTACTCACCGTTGAGATGGAAGGAGAAGACGTTGAGCTAGGACCTGGGAGTGTTTATGTGTCCTTTCCTGGAGGAGGTATGGGCATAGGGAATCATACGGCTGATGCGGTTGAATATTACCAATTTATGTATTCATCCAGGCAAGGCGCAGATACAAGTAGAATCAATGAGTCTGAACGAGGATACTTTGTCGATTGGGACGAACTGGACGTTCGAGAAACTCAACGGGGCGAGCACCGCCACTACTTTGATAGGCCAACGGCTTTATTGAGTCGATTTGAAATGCATGTTACCACCCTGAACGAAGGGTTAACGAGCCACGATGTACATACCCACCGGGAGGAAGAATTTCTACTGATCATTCATAGTGAAGTGGAAGAACACATCGATGGGTCCAACCACAGGGCATCAGCCGGCGATTTGATCTTTCTCGATTCAATGGTGCCGCATACAATCACCAATGTAGGAACAGGGCCAACGCAGTATTTTGCGTTTAAATGGGAATAGCGTCTACCGGAATGAAGGACGTTGTTTTCAGTTGAAGGTCTATCGTCATTTGTCATTAATGTTGTGCAATCCATGAAAAACGTTTACGTAGTATCTTTATTTGCCTTTGTGTTTTTGGGCTTGCTTGCTTGCGAGCCACAAGAAATGCCTGCAGAAGCAGAGGCGTCGGTAACTGAGGTTATGGCTGAGGAGGCTCGGCAGCGGCTTGAGGTAAATGAAGGGGGGCAGTTGGTGTTGAAGTCCATTGAGGCGCATGGCGGATTAGAAGCCTGGTACAATGCGCGCACGAGTTCATACAGCTGGGAGTATGCCAATGTGGATATGGACTTCCGGTTTAAATCACATATGGTGGTCGATAACCATACCCGCCAGGCGTACCATGACCTCTTGGAGTTGGGTACCCACAGCGAAGCAAAACCGGTATCGGGCCAATTTGCCTGGGACGGGAAAGATGCCTGGATTAGTCCAGATACTCTTAAGCAGCCCAATCCCCGGTTCTGGGCTACCACAGGCTATTATTTCGAGTCGATTCCCTTTATTCTCGCCGATCCGGGAATAAGCTACGAACGCGTCCCGGATGAAGAGTTAGACGGGGTCATGTATGACCGTGTAGACATTTCCTATGGCGTAGGCGTGGGCGATTCCCCTGGTGATATCTACATGCTCTACGTTAACAAAGAAACAGCGCTGGTAGATGCAATCCGTTATACCGTCACGTATGGTCAGTCAAAAGAGGAAGCCATGCAGCAAGAGTCGCCTCGGGAAACGTTGTTTTATTACAAGGACTACGTGACTGTAGATGGCCTTACTGTCGCCACCTACTTCAACGGCCACCACTTCAAAGACGGCGAAATCATCGCACCCAAAAACGACGCCTGGGCAACAGATATCTCGTTCAGCAAGCCCTTCGACGAAATCCGGCTAGCCATGCCAGAAGAAGGCCGCGTTCAGCCAATGAATTAGCCTACCCTAACTATTTTAGCCTGGGTTCGTAGTAGATAAAGTTCAAGGTTCAAAGTTCAAGGTTCAATGTTTTTCAGATGCCCAACTTTGAACCTTGAACTTTGAACCTTGAACTCACAATGCTATGCGCCTACCCATACTCCTCCTGCTCGGTCTTATTCTCGTTGAAACCGCCAATGCCCAAGATTTTGCCATGGTGGACGCGTCGGCGGCTAAAGAGATTGATGCATTGTTTGCGGAGTATGATCGGCTGGATGGGCCCGGGTTTGTGGCTGGGGTGATTCAGGATGGGGAGTTGGTGTATGCAAAGGGATTTGGCAGTGCGAACCTGGATTATGATGTGCCCATAACACCAAACTCCGTTTTTAACCTGGCATCATTATCCAAGCAGTTCACCGCCGCATGCATTGCGTTGCTTATCCAAGAAGGCAAGGTCTCTTTAGACGAGGATGTTAAAACCTATATATCCGAGTTTCCCGACTATCCTGGACCCGTGAAGGTCAAGCACCTGGTTTACATGACCAGTGGACTTAAAGAGTACTATCAATTGACTCGTCCGGGAGGCAAAGATTGGTATCGCGACTATTTTACTGTAGATGATGCCATTGCCTTATCTCTAGAGCAACCCGAATTGGATTTTGAGCCAGGAAGCGCCTGGGCATACAGCAATGTGAACTACATGCTGCTTGCCGAGATTGTAGAACGGGTCAGTGGGATGTCGTTTGCATCGTTTGCAGAGAAGCGACTGTTTGAACCTCTCGGGATGCATGATACCCAGGTAAACGATGATACCTATCGTGTGATTAAAAACCGGGTAATCGGGTACAATCCAAGAGAAGAGGGGGGGTATTTCCATTTTCATCGCCGCTCGCCCCATTATGGGGGTAGCGGAGTGCATTCAACAATTGAGGACCTGTATAAGTGGGATCAGAATTTTTATACCCACGAACTGGCCGGCAAAGCCTGGACAGACTTGATGTTGAGCACGATGAAATTTGATCATGACAAAGCCAACGATGCCTTTGGATTGGTTTGGGGCGATTACAACGGCATCCCCATTGTCTGGTATTCGGGTGGGGACACAGGATTTAGCACCTACATGATCCGTTTTCCTGAGCAACAACTCACCGTCATTTGTCTGGCGAATTTTATCCCTAGCGACGGGTATGGGTTATCTCAAAGAAAGGCGATAGATATTCTGGATATCTTGTATCAAGAGTAAACTAATCAAAAGAGAGATTCGACATTCTGATCGTGATTTCCTCATCTACGGCGTTTTTAATTCGATCCAGATAGACTTCAGAGGGGTATCCGTACCTGGGGTCATACGTAGCGTTTAGTTCATGAGCACTATCCAGGTTCTTTGTGATAAGGGCAAAGACCTCATTTATCGTGAACGCTTTTTCTATGGCTAGTTCTTCAAGCT
>JAHQVL010000217.1 GCA_019634345.1 Rhodothermaceae bacterium | reverse complement strand
TAATGCTTTGGTGTCTGGATCTCTAACGCGATAGGATTGAAGATTCAGCAAGCTAGTAATGACTTGAAGATTGTTCTTTACCCGATGGTGAACCTCTCTGATCAGCACTTCCTTTTCTTCTAGCGAATTACGTAACTCCTCAGTTTGTAGTTCGATTTGCTCCTTTGCTCGTGTAAGATCAAGGGTGCGTTCCGTGACGGCTGCTTCCAGTCGCTTCTGCCTGCCCGTTAATTGGCTGATGTGCCAGCGATAACCCGTTACGCTCGCGAGGCCAAGACCTAAAATCAAGATCACCCAGAAGTAAGGAGATTGATAAAAATAGGGCCGTAGTTCAAATTTAAAATGGGCCCCCTCTTCATTCCATACTCCTTCGCTATTCTGTGCAATGACCCGAAACGTGTAGGTGCCAGGATCAAGATGCGTATAGGCTGCATGTGTATAGGATACAACATCACTCCAATTCGATTCATATCCCTCTAAACGATACCGGTAGTTGACCTTTTCTGGAGATACATAGGTTAATGCCGCATAGGAAAACTCAATTCGTTCTGTGCCTGGAGGAAGAACAAGCAGTGTGCTTTGTTCTTTCGCTAGCAGAGGCTCACGTTCAATGGATACTTGCTCTATAACAACGGGGGACTGAATGGGGTCATTATTTAGATCGGATGGATCTACCGAGGCGATGCCTTGAATGGTTGGAAACCACAACTTGCCATCTTGCCCTTTCCAGCCAGCCGGCTGGGTGCCTCCCGTAAACTCCCGGCTTTTTAAGCCATGTCGTTTATCATAAGAGATGGCCGTGAGGTGCTGGATCTGGTTGGCATCAAAGGCATCAAATTCAGACTTGGCAATACGGAAAACACCTTTGTTGCAGCCCATCCACAGGTTGCCCTGATCATCCTCCAAGATCTGAAAAACAACGTTATCAAAGAGGCCTTCTTTGGTTGTGTAGTTTAGAATCTGCCCGTCTTTGAGCCGGCTCAAACCGCCACCGTACGTGCCGATCCAGATGACCCCATCCTGGTCCTCATGTAAGGCAAGAACGACATCACTGCTGAGTTCTTCCTTTCCCGCAAAGGTAACAAAGGTGCTGTCGGTTAATTGCTGAACCAATCCTGCGTCATAGGTACCTATCCATACTGTATTGGCTTGGTCTTCTAGAATGGCAGTAATAAAATTACTTGGAAGGCCATGTTCAGCAGAATAGTTCGTAAACTGATCGCCTGTGCGTTTGCTCAGCCCTTGGTCTGTTCCAATCCAGAGGGTTTCTTTAGAATCGAAATATAGGGAGTAGATAGCATCACTGGGCAGTCCGTCCTCAGTCGTATACGCTGTTATTTTGTCTTCTCTGATATTATTTATCCCACCACCCAGGGTGCCGACCCATATATCATCAGCGTCAACAGCTGCAATGCTTGTAATGAATTCATCAGAGAGGCCATTTTCTTTTGTGTAGTGAACAATCTGGCCATCCTTCTTCTTGTTGAGCCCTTGCTCCGTTCCAATCCACAAACTGGCATCAGGGCTTTCAAAAACAGATAAAACGATGTTGTATGATAAGCCCTCTTCCTCTGTGATGGATGAGAAAAAACCATCCCTGAGCCGATGGAGGCCAGCCACATCGGTGCCAATCCATAAACTTCCCTCTTTGTCCTGGTACAGTGCAGGAATACGCCCTCTGGAAAGAGGCTTGTCAAGCGGGAAGGTCTCAATCGAATCATCTCGCAAACGGACCAATCCATTCTGACTCATCCCCAGCCACAGCCCTCCTGACGCATCTTCCCAGATTGCCCAGACTCCATCTGCCAGCGTGGGGTACTTGGATGAATGTGAAGCGATTAACGACCCTTCCTTTCTAAACAGCCCCGATTGAGTTCCAATCCAAAGGGTATTGTTTGCTCCGGTATATAGGGATAAAATGCGCTCGCCCCGTAATGCGTCATACACATGAGGGCGTGTTGCATTGCTGTCTGCAATCGAAATCAGCCCTTGCTCGGTGCCAATCCATAAGGCGTCAGTGGTGGTATGAAGCGCTAATACCTTTTCATCAGAAAGCGTCTCGTGGGGTGTAAATGCTTTACACGAAGGTAATGAACAGGAGTAAAGGCCCGCATCTGCAGTACCAACCCACAACGTACCTGAACCATCCTCTGTTAATGCGCTCACCGAAGTGCCTGCAAGGCCCTCTTCAATACCATACCTTGTGAATGTGCCTTTTTCATAAGAAATAAGTCCGTTGTTTGTGCCAATCCACAACGTATTCCGGCTGTCTTCGAATAAGGTCTGAATCGTGTTACTTGCGTCAAATACCGGGTTGTTTGTCCGGTCAAAGATCTCGAATGTCGCTCCATTGAAGCGAACAATACCTTCCTCTGTACCTAGCCATAAATAACCGTTATTCGTTTGTAAGATGGCTTGTACTGTATTCTGTGGCAGGCCTTCTTCGATCTGCCAGATATCATGCATGTATTGTGTAATGGCCTTTTGGGGATCAAGCGTGGGCTCTAGATGAGAAGCTACAGAACGGCTTGGACCGTATGCCAGGAAGGCTGCGGCTAGAAAGAGGTGTACAAAAAAAGATCGTGAAGTAGAACTGCTTATTCGAGGATGTTGCACAGTATTGAGTCGATTGAATCAAGATATAGTGGGGCACATCTGGGTTTGGCTTGAGGTTAATCAAAATTGATTCCAGACATACAGGGGGAGGACGATCTAAAAAGATGACAAATCAGTGACTCGCCCTTTTTATATCATTAGAACCACTAGATAAGCAAATTTAAAGGAGCGATTTGTTTTAGTCGATTCTAAATAAAGAGGAGGGAGAGTGTCTCATCTGAGACACATGTGAGACGCTTTGAAACATGCGTCTGTTTCATATCCTTTGCCACCAGGGACCTCAGCGATCAAAACCTTTTTTCTTCTGCTATTTTGAGGGCTTTTATGAAATAAGGTCCAAGATTTGCAGAAAGTGGAAATATAGCCGCCCATTATGTAAGTGCAATTGCACTGGCAATCTTTTGGCTAGGATCCCTCTACCCCTGGATTCAACCTAATACGCCCCCGTTAGCCCGCGTATTTATTCATACCCCTGCTACCAAATCTACATGAAAGCCTCGACAAACTCCTTATGGAGTGTCCTGATTATTACTGTTATGTTAGTAACAACCATGATTGGGTGCTCAGATTCCATTTCAACGAATGACGAACGCACTACCCTGGATCGGTTAGCTGCTCCGAGTAAGGTGCAATTCGCTAATCTAATCAATGTCCAACCCGCAGATTCAGATGATGATGAGGGTGAGGACGATGAGGGTGAGGACGATGAGGGTGACGAGGACGACGACGACGAGAATGACGAAGGGCAAGCTAGTGCAGCATACAATACACAATTAATTATGGGGCTCAGTGAGCCTGTTCTAACTGCGAATCGATTATTGAAGCGATATGGCCTGATGACGGGGTTCAGGCTGCTGAAGCGATATGATGGAGCCCTCGAAATACCTTATGGCATTGTTGGGGAATTTGCAGATACAGAATGGGATGATATAGAAACAGAGGAAGAATTCGAATTTGCGCTTGCTGACATCCTGGATGAACTTGAACTGGATGATGATGTCCAGTGGGTGGAGCCTGATATTCTACTTTTAGAGCCTCTTATTACTCCCTCGTTTGAGCTGGCTGAAGGGCAGCATACACCCTGGAATATTGATTACGTAGGCAAGGCTTCTGGCAATTTCGATGATGTAGATCTCTACTTGTTGGACTCAGGCATTTATTCTGAGGATTTGAATGTGATAGAGGAGCTTGATTTTGTTGGCGACCTGGAAAGTGGGGGCGCCAAGGCGCATGGGTATCATATCGCTGGTACACTGGCTGCGGTTGACAATAATTCGGGAGTGGTCGGCATTGCTCCTGGAGCCCGCGTGCATAGCTTCAGGGTGCTCGACAATTATGGGGCCACAACAACCTCTACCGTAGTGGCTGCTCTGGATGAAATCATTTCTAGAAAAAACGCTAATCCGGCTCAGCCGATAGTGATTAGTATGAGTTTCGGAGGCAATACGGGCAGCAGCGACTATACCATTCTTGATGAGACGGTCGAGGCTGCTGTAGCCGCTGGTATTGTCGTGGTCGTTGCCGCAGGTAATGAGGGTGTGGATGTAGCAACGGTAACGCCTGCTCATGCAGAAGCAGCACTTACAGTCGGTTCATTTGGTGCCAGTGATGCGTTCTCTTATTTCTCCAACCACGGAGCTCTGATCGATATTCTAGCCCCAGGTGAGGACATCCTCTCGCTGGAATCAGCAGAGGGTTCTGGAGCGATTCAACTGTCATCGAGAAGTGGCACCTCGATGGCCGCGCCGCATGTTGCAGGTGTAGCTGTAGCCTACCTTCAGGCGAATCCAGCAGCTACGCCTGCTGAAGTGCGCGCTGCACTGATCAGTTCTGCCTCAGCCACCATCTCTTCTGTACCCACAGGGACAACAAACCTGGCTGTACAGTTGAATTAACAAAAATCTCTACCCCAAAAGAATGCAGCTCGACCAACGTGACCCACACTCTCCGAGCTGCATTCTTTAATTTTATCTGGACTTAACGATTGCACGCACTTCACGGTGGGTAATACCCTGGACGCGAACGAAATAAATCCCTAATGGCAGGCCAACTGTGTCCCATTCCAGCGTACTTTGGCCTGATTGAATAGGAGCATCATGCAGTGTTGCTACGTTTCTTCCAAGCACGTCGAAAATCTCAATAGAGACGTGCTCTGTACGATCAAGGTGCAGGCGTATGTTTACTTTCTCTGAGAACGGGTTGGGGTAGGCGGTTGTGTTAAAGGCGTTCGCCGTGTTTGATCCATCATTTGAAAGCTGAATTATATTGATACCCTGGTAGATTCCGGCCCCTTTGACGGATACATAGGCATTTAATCCATCTACTAGGGTGAGATCGTCAAATATCCCTGTAAGTAGTTCGGTGTCTCCGGGCAATCCTTCATTTAGGGTGCCCCAGGATGCTCCTTCATCAACTGATCGCAGAATCCCTTCGTTCTTAGTTAAAATAAGGTATTTCCTGTCGTCCTGGACCAACACTTTTTCTACTCCAGAATCTACCTCCAGAATAAGCACAAAATTATCTCCACGCTCATCGGATCGATACAGGCCTTCGTTTCCCCCGGCATAAATGCGACCTGTCAAATCTTTCGCCAGGGTACGCCCTATATCGGAGCGGCCCTCAAGGGAG
>JAHQVL010000216.1 GCA_019634345.1 Rhodothermaceae bacterium | reverse complement strand
TTTGTTCGCAAGAATAAGGTAACCACGGAGAGCCCTGAAATGCAGTATGAAATCGAATTCACCGAAACAGGTTCGTATTACGTATGGGCTCGTGTATATGGTGAAACGGACGACGATATCACGGTTCATGGAGGCGTCGACGGTGTGGTGTCCGCATCTAAAATTGATGGGCAAACAACGGGCGACTGGGATTGGACAAATATAGACACCCAGGACAAAGAGGTTACTGTTGGTATATTGACCCCAGGCCCCTACACGTTTAATGTGTGGATGCGGGATGACGGGCTGTATATCGACAAAATTGTGCTTACAACCGATGCTAATTTTACGCCTACAGGACTCGGACCTGCAGAAAGCGCTCGGGCCAGTTCGGCACCCGAGATCATGTCCGGTATGCAAACTAACGGTGCGCTGAGGCTGACTAAAGAGCAGGAAGAAATTCCAGAAGCGTTTATTCTTGACGGTAACTACCCGAACCCGTTCAACCCCATGACCACAATTCGTTTTGGGTTGCCCGAGGCCAGTTCAGTAGCTCTTACCATTTATGATCTGCAAGGCAAGCAAGTCACCAGGCTCATCGATAAAAACCTTGATGCCGGCTACCATCATATTTCATGGAATGCGGGTCACCTGCCAAGCGGAGTATACTTCTATCGACTCGAAGCCGGTGATGGGGCCTTTACGGATACGGGTAAGATGTTGTTGGTGAAGTGATCACACGATATTTAAGCATTTTGAATATTGCCGAGAGCAGTTAATCTTGTCATCCCGACCTCGTGGAGGGATCTACCCTGAAGGGATACATCACACTAATAGTTTGAGCAGGCCGTTGGGGTAGATCTCTCGATCGCTCCGCTCCAACGAGATGACAAAAAGTGGTGTCAAAAGGACATAATACCGTGCCCCACACTATACTTATAGTGTGGGGCACGGTTTATCATTCAGACTGTACGCTCAGTGAAATCAGTCGAGGCGGTGTAGTCGTAGTCTGTAGATCAAATTCGAGTTTAAAACGCGATCCCGACTCTGTTTCCATAAGCATTGATATGGTTTCATCGGTGCCACCCTGGCTCATCGCTTCTACAGAGAGCGGGTTGGCCCCTGCGAGGTCCTTATGGAGTTGTTGAAACTGTTGAAGGTGCTCCTCCATTGGGAAATCGTTCTTGAAAGCGGGTGAATAGTACGTCTCAATAAACGTGCGATGCGCCTCCGGATCCGAATCGTTGATCGTTTCCATGAGGGTTCGAATGACCCGCTCTACGGGAGGCGGTCCATCCGGTGACATCTCTACATTCATTCCGGCAATTTTAGGTGGATCAGCAGATTGAACATCAAGGGAGAGATTCCAATATTCGTCTTCCGGCGTAACCAACACCACCATGAGTGTACGCGATCCATCCGGTGTCATTCTCATATCCACTCCATTTACCTCCCCTCCAGTAAGGTCCTCATGCATGCGCTGGAACTGTTCAAGATGATTTTCCATAGGCATAGCATTCTGGAACTCTGATGTGAAGTGCGACTCGATAAACGTGCGATGCGCACTGGCGTCGGAATCGTTGACCGCATCCAAGAGGGCGGCGATCAATGTACCATTCGGGGATGAGGGTAAACCCCATTTGTCGGGTTGAGCAAAGGCACTTTCGATAACAAAGAAGCCGGCAACTAGTAGCAGTAGATGTTTGAAGCAATTCATGGGTAACCGATTTTGTTGGCAAAATTATTCATAGCGTAAGCTGTCTACCGGGTTTTTTAGTGCAGCATTCAAGGACTGATAGCTCACTGTCAGAAGGGCAAGTGCCATGCACAGCATTCCTACCAGGATGAATACTCCAGGGCCGATGGTGATGCGGTACGCAAAATCTTGCAGCCATCGGTTCATTACCAGATAGACAACCGGTGTCACAACGATGAATGCGATCAATACCAGTCGAACAAAGTCTTTGGAAAGCAGGAAAACGATACCGAGACTGGACGCCCCTACAATTTTGCGAATTCCGATCTCTTTTTTCCTGCGGGCAGTCGTAAGAGCCGCCTGCCCAAACAGGCCGAGGCAGGCAATTAGAATGGCGAGTAGCGTTACAACAACAGCCAGTTTTCTCAATAATTGCTCTGCACGATATTGGCTGTCGATATTTTCATCTAGAAAAGAAAACGTGAAGGACTGTCCATCTGCGAGCCGATTCCAGATACCTTCTAAGGCGGCAAGTGCTTCAGGCGTCCTTCCGGGGAGAATGCGCACAAATAGCTTGGGAATCGGGGAGCTATTCACGGTTACATCCATGATGCCTGCCATGATGGGCTCCATATTCATGACCAGTATGGCAGGCTCAATAGCTGTGTGTAAGGACTGGTAATGGAAGTCCCGCACAACGCCGATGATTTCATGATCTCCAAACGGCCCAGGCAGCCGCTGGCCTATTGGATCTTCCCAGTTGTAAAAGGCGGCAAGCGTTTCATTGATGATAATCCCTCTGTTTGCGTCGGCGGTACCATATCCGGCGAAATTGCGGCCGGCAACCAACTGCATGTCCAGTGCCCCCAGAAAATCCGGATCCACCACGTTCATTTGAAATTTCAGGAAGCGACCGTCGTCCGAATAGTACCCGAGATCAAACCAACTGGACACCCCGGGCACAAAAGAGGCTGCACCTGTTTGTACAACATGGGATTGTTGAGCCAATTCCTGCTTGAATCGTTTTGCAGCCTCCATGCCGGCGTCGATCCTGCCATTCATGCCGTTTAGGCCACCACTGGAGCCTGCTGATACAGCTCCCTGCAGGGGGACAACAAGGACCTGCTCCTTGTCAAAGCCGAGGTTCTTGGTTTGTAAGAACTCCAACTGGCGATTCATGATCAAGGTGCTGGATATCAAAAACACGGCAAACGCAAATTGCACAACGATCAAGCTTTGCCGTAAAAAGCCTCCTTTGTTGCCCGTGGGCAAGGTGCCTTTAAATACATCGACGATACGGAACGCAGATAAGACAAGGGCCGGGTAGCTGCCTGCAATTCCACCGATCACGCATACCAGGATGAACAGGGAAAGGAGTGCTCCGGCGTCGAAGTGTAATGCATCCTGTGTACCCGTAAGATCTTCAAAGAAGGAGTGGCCCACCCAGGCCAGTAGGACACCACCAGTTGCTGCAAGCAATGCAAGTGCAATAGACTCTCCAAAAAACTGTTGCATGAGGCGCCTCCGCCCCGCACCCATAACCTTGCGAACGCCAACCTCTATATTGCGGCTTGTTGAGCTCGCCGCAGAGAGGGTGATTACATTAATGCAGGCAATACCCAGTACAAAAAACGCCAATACGGAAAGTATGTAGGAATAGGCTGGGTCGCTTACCGCAGCGAGGCCCTGTGGAAAGCTGGGATTGAGATGGATATCTGTAATTGGCTGGAGCCCGATGGTATAGCTACCATCCTGAATCTGCCCTACATGGTGCTCAACCAACGAAGGAAACTTGGCTTCCAGTCCAGTGAGATCAGTTCCTTCCTGAAGCAAAACGTAAGTCTCTGCGATTACATTGCCCCAACTGCGGCGCTGGCGATCATCGTATACATCTAAGCTAACTCGCCACGGCACCACCATGGAAAATTGAATACTGGAATTCCTTGGAATTACATCGGTAACAGCCGTGACCACAAACTCTTGATCTCGCTCTCCGATACGTAGGGTCAGGGTCTGGCCAACCGGGTTCGTTTCACCGAAATACCGGGTAGCCAACTGAGGCGTTAAAACGACGGTATGCGTGTTGTCAAGGGGATTCGTGATGGTGCCTTGGAGTGGAAAGCTAAAGACATCAAAGAACTCAGGATCGGCAAGGTGAATCGTCTCAGTGAATGTCAGGTTGCCTTTTTGCACCTGGGTAGAGAAAGTGCTGATGCGGATACTGCGTTCGACTTCTGGAAGACTGTTTTTTAGGGCCGGCCCCAGTGGGATAGGAGTGGTGGTGTTAAAAAACCGCTGATCTTCCCCATAGTCTTCCAGCACCCACGCCCGGTGCAAACGATCAGCCTGTTCATGAAACTGGTCATAACTCCATTCGAGCCGAACATACGCTACGATCAACAGACACACGGCAACCCCGACTGAGAGGCCAAGGAAGTTGATAGCTGTGAACCCTTTGTATTTCCACAGGTTGCGTAAGGCGATGGTGATATAACTGCGAAGCATGATTTAGTGCCAGAGTGCTGGGATCCAATTGACACTAAATATCCAGAAAGGACCGCTGTATTGTCTTTACGGATCCCTTACGGTTTTCTTCTTTCTAGCAGAATGGTGTGTTAGAAAGAGGGCTGAGGTGGGTAATTAAATCGCAAGCTACCTGCCTCTGTGCAAATCAGATGGGTGTTTATACCGATCCAGGTTACTCTCGTAGGACTTGTCTACCGTGTTATGCGCCCTTGATGTGCGTTGTGCGTTTGGATGCCAATCGGGAGACGGCGTATCCTTCTCTACAGGCGACTCATCGGATAGAGGTTGGACAGTGCTGTCGTCCTTTTCATCGCGAAAAAGATCCAGTACGCGCTGGATAAATGAGGGCCCGGTCGATTTTTTCATCTTCCCGTTTCGGTTTTTCTATAACTTTACGCTTTAGGTACTTATACAATCAAATATAAAAAATATTTGATTGGTTTCGCGTTTTAGGTTTCGCGTTTTCTTCTGCGAACCCACAATGAACGCGAAACCCGATACCCGATACCCGAAACTAATAATCCCCACCATGAAAGAGCTGAAGAGACTCTTCGGAATCCTTGACCGATGGAAGATGCATTATGTATCTGCAAGCGCGTTGATGATTGTTGCGTTGTTTGTGCGAAGCCTGGAGCCGAAGATTTTGCAGATTGCTGTTGATAATGTCATCGCCTTTTTTGCATCAGGCGGTGTTGATGGGCAGTTTGGTGATGATGCAATATCGCAGTTTTTTTACCGTATCCTGCCCGATATCGAGTTGGGGAATGTCGGAAGCGTATTGCTGGCGCTTGGAGGCATCTATTTGTTGATCTCGGTTCTGCGAGGGGGCTTCTTGCTTTCAGCACATGCCCTAACATCGTCCAGTACGGAGAAGGCGATTAAAAAACTGCGCGACCGGCTGTTCTCTCACATTCAGAAACTGCCGATGAACTATTTCACGACGGTCTCCAAGGGGGAACTGATCCAGCGCAGTACGGGAGATATCCGGACCGTAAGAGGGTTTATTCTGGGGCAAGTGGTTGACTTGATTCGAATGTCGGCCATCTTCATTTTTTCCTTCTACATGATGTACCTGATCGATGTGAAGTTCGCCTTGATTGCTGTTGCATTCAGTCCGGTGCTCATGATCAGCAGTTTTTTGTTCTTCAAGAAAGAAAGTAAGGTATGGCGGAAGCACGAGAAGGAAGCGGACCGCTTGAACACCATCGTTCAGGAAAATCTCAATGGCATCCGAACGGTTCAGGCGTTTGCTAATGAAGACTATGAAATCGAGCGATTTGGCAAGCAAAACGACCGCAAGCTAGACATCGGGATGCAGCAGACGGTACTCCACACGCTCTTCTGGCCAGGATCTGACTTTGTAGTGAATCTCCAGACGACGCTGACTGTTGTCGCCGGCGGCTATTTTGCGTTGTCCCAGCAGATAACCGTGGGTGAATTGCTGGCATTTTATTCCTACGCGATGATGGTAGCCTGGCCAATGCGCCAGATCGGCCGGGTCCTTTCACAAATGGGCATGGCACTCGTAGCCATCGAGCGTATCTATGAAGTCCTCCTCGCAGAAGAGGAAGTTTTAAAAGGAGATACGCTCGAGAACCCGCTGCGTGGCGCCATCGAGTTTCGCAATGTACGCTTTGGGTATGCCTCGGATGAAAGCAAGACCGACGAGCATGTGCTGAGAGATATCTCGTTTAAGATCGAGCCGGGTGAAAAAGTAGCCATCATTGGCCCCACGGGGTCGGGGAAATCGACGATCATCAATCTGCTGGTTGGGCTATACGATCCGGACGAAGGCGATATTTTGATCGATGGGAAACCCATTAGTGAGCTGTCGAAGAAAGCACTCCGTAAGCGGATTGGTGTTGCGATGCAGAACTCGTTTCTGTTTTCAACGACGGTACGCGCAAACATGGCGTATACGAATCCTAAGATAGAGGACCTGCACGTCCTCCAAGCGGCCGAGATTGCGCAAGTAACGCAGATCGAGCCCGTGTTGCCTGATGGATACGATACCATGGTGGGTGAAAAAGGAGTATCGCTTTCGGGGGGGCAGCGGCAGCGGGTCTCGATAGCACGCACCCTGATTTCAAATCCGGATGTGATGGTTTTGGATGATGTAACGTCAGCTGTGGATACGCAAACAGAGCACGCGATCCTGGAAGGCCTGGAGGACGTGATGCAAGACAAAACTACGATCATCATCTCCCACCGTATTAACACGATCCAGAAGGCACAGCGTATCCTTGTATTAGAGAACGGTGCAATCATTCAGGAAGGGACACACAAAGAGCTAGAGAAACAGCCGGGGTATTACCGGCAGATTCACACCATACAGTCGGCACTGGAGGCCGAGATTTTGGGAGGGAAATTATGATCGAGCAGCGTTCGGACGAGGCGTTTCATGAGCCGCGTGCCCTGTGGCCGTTTGTTAAACGGATCTTTACGTATGCCATGCGCTATCGCGGATGGTTTTTGCCTTTCTCGGTCGGCATCGTCCTGGTGGCCATCATCGAGGCCGTCATGCCGTTGGTATGGCTGGAGTACATCGATACCGCCATCACGCCGTTGGTCAGAGAATATAAAGACGCCATCGCATCGGGCCTCACGCCCGAGATCGAGTGGGATTTACTGATCAAGTACGGCTTGATCTACCTTGGTCTGTCTGTCGTGCAGATTGCCGCCACGGGGGTATTCATTTATTACGCTGGTAAAATCGAAGAGCATGTTGTGCGGGATCTGCGCATGGACCTGTTCGAGAAGTACCAGCGGTTGTCGTTCTCGTTTTATGATCGCTCTGCAATCGGCTGGCTGATTTCGCGTATCACGTCGGATACGGACCGCGTGACGGACCTGATATCGTGGGGATTTTTGTCGTTGATCTGGGGTGTCATCATGATCATCACGTGCTTGATCGTGATGACCCTGTACAGCATTCAACTAACGATGATCATTCTCTTCACGATTCCTGCCCTGTTGTTATTCTCCGTCAAACTCCGCATGCTGGTGTTGAAGTATTCGCGAGAGGCGCGTCGGATTCGGAGTGAGATGACGGCCGTATTTGCCGAACACGTGAACGGGGTAGAAGTCAATAAAACCACGGCCCAGGAAGAAAGTGCACTAGGAACGTTCAGCTCCTATAGCACCCGGATGCGCAAAGCCTCGTTTCTTTCTTCTTTTTATTCGGCTACCTACACGCCGTTGGTGGTAATGGTAGGGTCGGTGGCTGCTGCCCTCGTGATCTATTGGGGTGGACACATGACGCTGGAAGTAAGCACGGGGATTACCCTTGGGGTTCTTGCTGCCTTCTTTGGCTATGCTCGCATCATCTACGACCCGATTCTCGATATTACCCGTTATTATGCGATGGCCCAGAGTAATCTCTCTGCCGGTGAGCGGATCTTTTCGTTGCTCGACGAAAAGATCGAAGTCTACGACCGCGACGGCGTCAGCGATTACGAGCCGATTAGAGGCGACATCGAGTTCGATGATGTCCATTTTCATTACGTCGAAGACAAGCCGATCATGCAAGGGCTCAACTTGAAGATTAATGCCGGGGAATCCGTCGCCCTCGTTGGGCCTAGTGGGGAGGGGAAATCTACGTTCACCAGCATCATATCCCGTTTCTATGAGCCGACTGCCGGCGCCCTTAAAATTGACGGCCACGATTACAAGAATCGAACCCTGGAAAGCCTGCGCAAGCAGCTAGGTATCATCTTACAGACACCCCATATGTTTTCCGGCACCATTGCTGAGAACATTCTTTATGGAAACCGAGCGGCGTCACGCGAAGAAATTGCGCAGGTGCTTCACCTGATTGGAGCGCCAGAGATGATTGATCGGCTAGATGAACCGGTTGGTGAGGAGGGCAGCACCCTGTCGATGGGCGAAAAACAGCTCATCTCCTTTGCCCGTGTGATTCTAAAAGATCCGAAGATTCTAATTATGGATGAGGCCACGTCCTCTGTGGATACCCTTGCCGAAGCTCGTATTCAGAAGGGCGTCGAGCAATTGATCAAGAACAGGACCTCCATCATCATCGCCCACCGCCTCTCCACGATTCGGAATTGTGATCGGATTTTGGTGATACGTAAGGGGGATGTGATCGAAGATGGGAATCACGATGCGCTGATAGCAGAGAAGGGGCACTATTACGAGTTGTATACGAGGCAGGCGAGGTGAACCACCCCGTCCGGCTGTTGCCGGACGACCCTCCTTGGGAAGGAGGGTTTTGTTGGGGGGGTGCTGGATTCTGGAGTTGGGAGTTTGTTTAGGGAATTATGAAGGGTGAGCGTGCCTAGAGATCAGACGCGATTGTTAAGTATAGCAAGCCTACGAATAAGCACACCCTTAAAATCTTGCAAAGCCTCCAACAAACCTCCTTTGGAATGAGGGT
>JAHQVL010000215.1 GCA_019634345.1 Rhodothermaceae bacterium | reverse complement strand
CCTCTATATATGGATACCGTGGTGAGCCCGTCGATGACCTCCGCACTCGCGCAAAGTCTCCAAATCCCGGGTGTCTCTGGGCTGAGCAATAACACGATTCTCTTTGAGTTCTCCGTCCATGATGAAGATGCCATTCTTGAGGAAGTCGCCTCCAGTTGTATATTTGCGTCTAGTACAAAGATGACGCGCCTTGTATTACGTCATGGCGACTTCTATTTTGGAGAACGCAAAAAAATCCATGTTTGGCTAACCTGGAATGATCGAGAGAATGCTTACTTGATGATCTTGTTTAGTTATATCCTCCTCGCCCATCCTGATTGGGCGGAAGCGGAAATAAAAGTGTTTGCAGCGATGCCAGTTAATGAGTTGGCAGAACGACGGAAAGAGTTTCAACAGTTCATGAAGGATGGTCGTATCCCTGTTTCGGATAAGAACATTCGTTTTCTACCCGTAAACTCGGTAGAAGCCTACAGAGAGCGGGTTGAACGGCTTTCCTCTGATGCAGACCTGCTGGTGGTTGGTTTTGATATGGAAGGACTGAGAGAGCGCCGTGGTGAAACGTTCAAAAGCCATCCAAAAAATAAAGAAGTCTTATTTGTGAATGTTCACACACAGCTTACCATAGGTTGACGCCGCCGAATCCCCACCATTGAACGCCCCCGCATTAAATGATTGCCATTGAAGCAACACAACTCAACTTTGAGCGAGAACCTCTACTAAAACCCTTTGGATTTAAAGGAGGATACATCTCTACGGTGTGGCATACGGTTGTTGGATTAAAAAGCCGTTCTGGATCAACTGGCATCGGACTCGGCACACAGAGTGTTTTGTGGTCTGATGCCAATGTATTTGCTCAGCATACACCAGCAGGTGGCAATACACTTATGCTGATGCTGACCGAACACGCTCTGAGCTACTTGAAGGGGCGATCGTTTAAGCATCCCATGGACCTCATCGACGAATTGCTCTCCGAGGTCCTCAGTTATGGTATAACCGTCACAAAAAATGAGGCCCTTAGAGCCACTTTTGCTTTAAATGCACTCGTAGCTGTCGATTTTGCGCTCTGGCTGCTTTATGCAAACGAGCACGGTATTCATGACGTCGATACCTTGCTGCCCGAGGAGTATAAAGAACCGTTCAGCCAAAGGCACGACAAGTTGGTCAGCGTACCACTCTTGTCATACAATACGGATGAGGCCGGCATTAAAGCGTTGTTGGACGCCGGCTATTTTGTTCTTAAAGCAAAGCTGGGAGCTCCGGGCAATCAACAAGAAATGCTTTCGAAGGACAAAAAGCGGCTAACTGAGATTCATGCCTTCCTAAAACAGCATTCTACTCCTCATACATCAGATGGGCACATCCCCTATTATCTCGATGCCAACGGACGGTATGAAGACAAAGAGACGCTTCTGCGTCTGCTGGATCATGCCGATGCCATTGGTGCGCTCGAACGGATCATCGTTTTGGAAGAGCCTTTTCCTGAATCGCTTGATGTCGACGTATCCGACCTCCCGGTGTGTATCGCTGCAGATGAAAGCGCCCATACCGACATCGATGCTATCGAGCGCATTGAAATGGGGTATTCAGCCATCGCATTGAAACCCATTGCAAAAACCCTGAGCATGACGCTCAAGATTGCCAAAGCGGCACACAACCGTAACATCCCCTGTTTTTGTGCAGATCTTACAGTGAATCCATTGCTTGTAGAATGGAACAAGGCGATTGCGGCGCGGCTTCACGCATTTCCTGGTATTCAACTTCCCATGGTAGAAACCAACGGGCACCAGAATTACACAAACTGGGGACAAATGAGGACCTACCTCCCCGACCCTCGTGCAAAATGGGTCGATAGCACCAAAGGTGTATTCTCTTTGTCGCCTTCTTTCTATGCCAACAATGAGAATTTATTCTCACCTTCAGATCACTATACAGCTCTATTGGAAGGAATTGAGTGATAATTGAGTCATTATCCCACCAATCACCTTCACTTCACGAGATTGGCATTTAGTTAAAGCTATCACGTCTAAAGAGTAAAAAGCGCATCTCTTTGTGCGTTTAAAGAGCCATATAAAGATAATAAATACTAATAGCTAGGCTCTAGCTCGTCATTATATTTTATGATGCAACGCATGCTCACACAGAATATGATTCCCCATCATCCAATACACTTGCGGTAAGTACGTGCTTCCTAAAAACGTGTAACACGATCTAGCTGACTTAACCAGGAGATCTGTTATTAACGAACTGCTTTCAAGTTAATCACCATGAAGCATAAAATGTCCTCCATGATCAACACATTTTACCTGAAAGGAATACCTGTTTTCATCATTTTATTGTCAACCTTTTTCGGTTTTGACACTCATGCACAAGATTTAAAGTTGGGTGACGGTGTGCGTTTGACCTTCTATAATATAGAAGACGACGTTTCAGGAGATTACTTCGTGATGCGAGACGGCACCATCCAACTCCCATACATAGGACTCATTCATACGCAGCAGAAACCCTTTCCGTCTATTCAAGAGTCCATTATTAAATCGTATAAATCTATCTATCGAGAGCCAGAACTCACCGTTCAACCCTTATTCCGCATTAATGTACTGGGTGAAGTCAAGGCGCCGGGTATCTATTTCGTAACCGGTTATGAAAGGCTCACCGATCTGCTTGCTATGGCAGGAGGCGAGACCCTAGAAGCTGACCTTGACAAGCTTTACCTCCTCAGAGATGACGAGCGGATCGACATTAATGCAAAGCGAATTGTTAAAGAAGGAAAATCCTTACAGGACCTGGGTATGCGTTCAGGAGATCAAGTTTATATAGAAAGAGCAGGGCTTGTAAGTTACAGAAACGCATCTCTCCTGATTTCCGGAATCGGTGTTGCAGCCACTATTGCGGCCATATTCATCGTTCGTAATTAAATAAAAGCGTAGCAACACGACCCTTCTTTATTCTAGAAAAGAGAAATCTGATGATAGAAAACGGCAGCCACTTTAATCCTTTCGGACAAAGTAACACAAAAACGGAAGCGGCGCTTACATTGAAAGATGTCTTGGACATCTTTAATCGCCAACGATTCCCCATCATCGTTTGCACCTTATTTATCACCCTCCTGGCCGGCATCTACGCTTTTGTTGCAACACCTGTATACAAAACAAACACCGTTCTCAAAAAAGAGGTGACTGTACCTCAGAATAACCAGGCTATTGACGAGTTTGCGCGGATCGTATCCATGCAATCCATGAACGATGTAATCGAAACTGAATCCGAGCTCATTCGCTCTCGTGCTGTTATCGAAAAAGTGGTTCAAGATCTGGACCTGTACTTTTCAATAGACCGCATCGAGGTACCCGATGTGATCTCGTACTCATTCGACATGCCACTTGAAGTGTACCGCCACGAACTAGATCAGTACCCTCAAAGCAGTGCGCCTCGGATCAATGTCACTGAGTTTCTTGCCCCTGAAGGGTTTCGAGAGATTGATGCAACATCGTATGTTATTCGAGTTAATGACCAACAGCAATTAGAACTATACCTGGAAGAACAGGAAGAACTTCTTGACTCCCAGGCTTCCATCCCTTCTGCCACTTTTACGCTTCCCATTGCCCGATTTAACGTAAATTGGCCTAATCCAAACCCAGGCAGTAGCTTCTTTTTCACGATTAAGAACCATGAAGAAACCTATCAGGGCCTCAGAGAAAGCATTAGTGTCGATACACCGATAAATACCACACTGTTATCCATCTCGGTAGAGTCTTCCCACGCCTTTCTGGCCTCCCGGCTTGCTAACACATTGGCAGCCGCGTTCCGTGAAACCCGTTTCGAGCACAAAAGAGAGACTATCCGGTATTCGGCCGGCTTTGTTGATGATCAGCTTGACGATATTTCTTCGAAGCTTTCGAATGCAGAGGAAGCCCTGAGCGCCTTCCGAGGGGAAAATCAACTTACAAATGTTGATGAATCGATGAGAGGAACGCTCGAATTCCTGAGTCAACTGGAGTCTGAAAAGATTGGGACGGATCTTCAACTCGCCGAATACAACACCCGCCTAATCAACCTCCGCTCACAACTTACCGAGAAAGGATACTTCGATCAAACGTTCTTAACTCCTCAGCAAGAATCAAACAGCAACTCAACAACCCCTTTTTCTTCTCTGCTCCAGCAACTCTCAAATGCAGAGCTTGAAAGGCTGGAATTGCTGCAAAAACGTACGCCAAATCACCCAGACGTTATTGCTGTCGATGACAGAATCACGGAAATTCAGACGAGCTTGACGGAGTACAACCAGAACACAATAAGCTCCTACGAGATTATCATTCGATCCCTAGAGCAAAAACAGTCTGATCTTCAGCAACTAATCTATAACTACGGCCAGCGAGCTCGTACAATGGCAGCCAGTGAAGGAGAGCTGATGAAACTTACCAGGGAGCGTGATACCTATCAAAAGGTCTACGTGCTTCTATCGGACAAACGGGAGGAAATGCGTATTGCAGAACTCTCGAATATCCAGGACATCATCCTTGTCGAATCAGCGGTCATACCCCTTGAGCCTATTTTGCCCAAAAAGAAGATCTATGTAATCATAGGATTTATCATGGGCCTCATGTTTGGCGTAACCGTTGGGTTAGTGAGAGAGTTTAATGGTAAGATGGTCACCAAGCTCAGCCAGATCGAAAACGACTTGATGCTGCCCATCCTTGCGATTATGCCAACCTTCCCTGCTGGCATCAAAGATCGCATGCGAAAGCAGAAGTCCATTCAGGAGCACTTGGAGCTCCTTACAGACACCCGGCATGGGTTCAAGGAATCCTATCGTATACTTCGCACAAAACTTTCCTTTATTCTCTCTACAAAACGCAGCCCTAACAAGAACAATATCTTCTTCACTAGTTGCGAAGAGAACACGGGTAAATCAACCGTTGTAACCAACTTTTCTCTCCTACTGGCTCTGGCCGGAAAGAGAATTCTGGTCATCGATTGTGACCTTAAGAACCCAACGATCGGGCGGTTCTTCAACATCCCGTTTAATGCGCCAGGCTTAATCGATTTCTTGAGCTTTGACTACGTTGCTTCT
>JAHQVL010000214.1 GCA_019634345.1 Rhodothermaceae bacterium | reverse complement strand
GGCACATCCTTGGTAACGATGTTGACTACACCAGATAGTGCCTGACCATACTCAGCATTGAATACTCCGCTTATCACCTCAATGGTGTTTACCATATTCTGCTCAACTTGAAACGAAGCCCCTCGATCGTATACATTATTGATAGGAACACCATTCACCAGGTAGGCGACTTCTCCAGCCCGTCCTCCTCGAAATCGCCCTTGCACAACGCCTGCTTGAAGTTCAATGGCTTCTTGAACGTTCGTTACAGGAAGTACATCCAGTTGTTCGGAATCGACATAAGACGTCGTGGTCGTTCGATCGATCTGAACGACATCTCGCTCGGCAATTACGATTACTTCTCCGGCCTCTATCGTTTCCTCACTCATTGAAAAGTTTACTTCAGTGGTACGGTCAATTTGGACTCGCACATTTTGGACGGTGTACCGAGCAAAACCCACAATAGAAGCCTGAACCGAATACGTTCCTGGCTTTACCTTTATGATTGAGTAGTACCCATCTGCGTCGGTGACAGCCCCCTGAGTACTCCCAACAAGTACAACATTCACTCCAGGTAACGGCTCACCCGTTTGAGCGTCAGTAACACGACCTGCAATTTTACCCGTTTCGCCAGCGAATGCAGGTAAAATGAGAAGTATAGACCAAAGCAGAAGTGCTCCGGCACAAGAGAAGGGGTTTAGTTTCATGGGAGGCTTACTCAAGTGGGGTCAAGGCGGGATTCAGAACATGTACATCCCTTACGTGGGAGATGCACAGCGCAATATTTCGCCCATCTTACAATCGCTTCGTAAGCCTATCGTTGATTTACTATTAGGTAAAAGTTAATCGAGAAGTGTTAACAATTTGATCATTCCTTGGATGTGGGGATACCCAGCTCTTTTTCGAGCAGGCCGGTCTTCGAGATTGAATCAGCTATGAGTTGAACAACCTCATTTGAATCCTCGACGCTCTCCACAGTCTTCGTGATTGACTCGGCCAGCATCGCTTCCCGTAGAGCCGGAGTGACCTGATTGTAAATGGTGTTGAGTTGCTCAAGCGTCTCGATCAATTCCAGTACAATATCATCAAAAGGATTGTTGTCAAATCCTTCATACAGCAGTTCCGTATCGGATGTGGTGTAGTCGATTACTGTTTGCTTGCCCTCAAGAACACGCGTGTCTAACACATCTACCCTGAGCGTAAAATCTCCGCATTGAATCATATCCCCTTCTCTTAACGCACTCGGTTTGAGAGGTGCAAGCCGATCGTTATTTAGATATGTGAAATTTTTACTTTCCAAATCTTCAATGACAACCCTTCCCTCTTTCTGATAGATCGTTATATGATTTCGACTTACTGTTCGAGTGGGATCTGTCAAGGAGATTCCATTGTTTGCCCCTCGCCCTACAGATACGGGGAATTCAGCGAATTCAAATAGTTTATCCGCCTCGCTTCGTTCGCGAATATCAGGTGCATCTACTAAGAAGAACCGCAGGGTCATAAAGCTCTACATACCTCTGTCTGGTTGGGGAACACGACAAGATACATTTTTAATCAATATTATGTACATTGACAACTTGTCGAAGTAAAGAAAATGTGCGATACTATACACACGCAACCTAATGATAAATTTGGATTTATCATTAGGTTGGTTCCGGGTTTCGTGTTTCGGGTTTCGTGTCAACTACTCCTTTCCGAAGCACAACAGGCAACTGGTTAAGCTCAACTAGCCGTATACCGTAAAACCCGAGACCTGTCATTAGATGGGTGTCCCACCTAACTGATTGCAATAAAAGAAACCAGAAACCCGAAGCAAAACTCAAAAAAATCCAAGCGATGTACTTGAGTTTATAGTTTATGCAGTTTAGTGCCCCTAAAGTGTGCGAACCACTTATCGATCTAGTGATTGATAACTACCGGCTCCTCGAAGTTGTAGGCCAAGGTGGTATGGGTTGCGTATATAAAGCGCGCGATGAGAAGATGGGGCGTATCGTTGCGTTAAAACTATTGCGCAATAATTTAGGGGCATTCACCTTACGGGAAGGGAAGGCGCTTGGGCAACTCAACCATTCGAACATCGTCAATGTATTTTACATGGGCGAGTCAAAGGAAGGCGTCTTCATTATCATGGAGTTTGTGGATGGTAGCACGCTGCACGAATACATGAACAAGAGCGTGCAGGAGATCATCCCCGTCATGAAGCAGTCTCTTTTGGCACTAGAGCACGCTCATAACTCGGGAGTTATACACCGCGATATCAAGCCCAGCAATATCATGGTCTCGAAAGCGGGCACGGTCAAAGTGATGGACTTCGGTTTAGCGAAAGTGGAAACTCCAGACCAGGACCGGACCGTTACTCGTCTACAGGCAGGTACGATCAGCTATATGTCTCCTGAGCAGGTTCGAGGCCTTCAGCATGTCTCTCAACTCAGCGATATTTATTCGATTGGAAAGACGTTCTACCACATTCTTGCGCGACGCCTCCCCTTTGATGCCAGTGAGTCCGATCAGTACAGCATTTTAAAGGCCATTATAGAGCGGCAATTTAAACCACCCAGCCATTACAACAGGGATATCCCAAAAGGGCTGGACAAAATCATCATGAAGGCCCTCGAAAAAGATCCTTCGCAACGCTACCAAAGTGCGCGAGAGATGTATAAGGCTTTAGCTGATTTTGATACCAAGGCGTCGCCTAATCCAGGTACTGGGTACACAATCCCCAGGCCTTCTGCCTCGTTACTGTCAAAAATTCCGATCACAAAGAAGCACCTGGCGATAGGAGCGGCCGCACTGCTGGTGTTCGTATCCATTACTGCATTTGCTTCCTGGTATACCAATCGGGAAAGTACCCCAACCCTTGCAGAGCAAACTCGCAATACCATCCAGGTTGAGAACCCACAAGACCCCGAAGGAAGCACTCCTATCAGCCCACCTCCCGACGGCTCTCAAGGGCAAACGAATACTCCACCAGCTACTGCCTCCGTGTCGATTATTTCTAGCCCTACAACTAGCACCATTACGTTGGGGGATGCACAATTTCAGTCCCCCATTACAGATCGCACGATGAACGCCGGCAGATACCAACTTACAGTAGAAGCCGATGGTTACGACACATTTTCTAATACTGTGGCTATTGAATCCGACACAACACTCTCGATCGAATTGCTCCCTCAAGGACGCCTCATCGTTGAATCGAGCGTGCCTGGATCAGTAGTATCCGTTAACGGCAACAGAGTAGGTAGAACACCTTTAAATGAACCTATGCCGCGTGGTGCATACATGATTGTTGTATCGGCAAATGGACACTCCACATACAGCACGCAAGTGCGCATTCAGTCAGGGAATGATGCGCGTGTCCTTGCTGCTTTGCAAATGCAAGGGATGCTTGAAGTGGAAGCCACACCTGGATCAGATATTTTTATTGACAACAGCAAAAAGCGCCTCCCAAATAATTCGGACGTACTGAAAACCACCCTTGCACCTGGTAGCTATGCGCTTCGTGTATCCCATCCTGAGTACGGCACCTGGGAAAAAAGCATTCGGGTTAGAGAGGGCGACCAGCAAATTGCAATCGACTTCACTCAACAAGTCCAGGCAAATATTGGGGCCAATGTATTTGGCGCCTCTATTTATATCGACGGCGTTAAAACGGAGCAAGAAACCCCTGCACAGCTCAGTGTCGGTGTAGGTGTTCGTCGTATTGAAGTGCGTAAAGAGGGTTACACGGCTGATCCTCCGTTTATCGATCAACTCATTGAAGGAAGCGAATCTTCTCCCCTCCAATTCGCTTTTCAATTAACAAAAGAGGAATAACATTTCTTTTTTATCAGGGGTGTCGGATATTCAGTTCGTTCTGCGCACATTACAATATGCCTAACGGGATTCCTAATTAACCAGGTGATAGGTGTACTCATTATTCCCCTATGAAATTCAGTGAGCAAAGGACATAAAAAATGTTTGTTCTTAATTCCATAAATCATTTTGTGTATATTGCCAGAGATAGAGCTTTTCCATCCGTTCTCGGAGGTTTTCTCATAAGGCCTCATTTTCTAGCAACCCTCAATTCATCCTACCCAACATGCTTTGTCCCCCTAACGATTCCATTTGGAAATTCGTAAAGAGTTTTTTGGTGATTGCAGCTTTGCTCCCCATGAACTCCCTGCTTGCACAGGACATTGACGCCCAAAGTTGCGCCAATGGGCTTACAGAAGCCCGCAATCAACTGTTTTTAGGAGCTTTTGATCAAGCAACAGCCTTAATTCAGCCTTGTATTGATGCCGATGCGTACGGCAGCGTTGAAGACCTGGTTCAAGCCTACGAGCTCCTGGCCAATGTATATATTGCGATTAATGATGAGGCCCAGGCAAGAGAAGCCATTTCCCGCCTTTTAGAAGCCGCGCCAAACTATCAACCGGACGCTGATCAATCGAGATCAGATTATGTCTTCCTCGTCAATGAAATGCGTGCTGCCCTGAAACCAACCACGCCTTCAATTACATCCATTGACGCTGAGGACCTGTCCATTACGATCAACTGGAGCTATACAAATACCCCTGAGGTGGCCTCCTTTTCTGTTTACAAGGGCCCTCACCCTGACTCTTTAGCACTCCTTACGACCTTACAAGTAGACCAACTATCACTTTCTACGCAAGCAGATAACTCAATTCAGACGTCTTATGAAGATTCTGACGCCGAGTACGCAACCAGCTATTATTATGCGCTTGAAGCGATAGGGGTCAACGGTAACGCAAGCACTCGCTCCATAACGGAGGAAGTCTTCACAACGGAAGCTCAAGTTGCGGAAGTCCCTGAGTCACCACAGTCTAAAAGAAAACGTCTGTCTCCCTGGGTCTTTGTTGGAGGTGGTGTAGTCGCTGGCGGCCTTGCCGCTATCCTGGCCGGTGGTGGAGGTGGAGGGGACGATCCTCCTGGTGGTAATGGTGGGGAAACTACGCTTGGCGGCCCTCCCCCACTCCCCAATTAACACACCTCTTCTCCGTCGAAATTGCTTTATTGCTCATGTATAAATTTGTATTACTTTCCTTTTTATTACTCAGTTTTGTGCTCCCTGCACAAAGCCAATACAGAGCCATCCAAAGCTCTGCTGGTGGCTTTGCATCATCGGCTTCCTATTCTACTCGTGCCACTGTTGGCGAACCGGTAGAGGGGTTTGCATTAACTTCGGGGCAAGACACCGTCATTACTGGCTTTTATCTTGTCATTCAAGGAGGTGGCGATGGAATGGACAATCAGGGTCCGCGCATATTTTTTGTAGAGATTGGCGGCCAACCCATTACCCCGCTGTCTGAACTCCCTCCCTCTCCTTTTGTGCAGCCAGAAAACAACGAGCTTGCCATAGCTACCCAAATTACTGATGCAGGGTCAAACGTAGCAGAGGCGACGCTCTTCTTCCGGCAAGGAGGCATGCCTTCATTTTCGCAGCAACCGATGAATGCCGCTGGCGATGTCTATACAGGCACCATCAATGCATCGATGGTGGGTTCGCAAGGGCTTGAATATTACATCGTCGCTCAAGACACAGAAAACAACGCTTCGAGGAGCCCCATCGCCGGTGCCCACGATGTACGCGTTCGCATTGAAGCTCCAGGGCTCGAGCAGTCATTCTCCGGCGATACTACACTTACCGGATATCGCCTCATTGCCGTCCCAATGGAGTTGACAAATGCTGCGTCCAGCAATGTACTTAGCGACCTGGGCAACTACGATGACCGATTTTGGCGGCTTTGGCGACTCAAGGACAACTACGCTGAATTTGAAGGAGAAGAACAATACCAGGAATTGAGATCAGGCACATCGTTTAATCCAGGAGATGCTTTCTGGCTTATTTCCAGAGCAAACTGGATGCTGCAAACCGGACAGGCAACCAGTATTTCAACAACTGAGCCCTTTACTAAAACACTGAATCCCGGCTGGAACTTTGTCAGTAGTCCGTTCGATTTCTCGATTCCAGTACAAAATGTCACGCTAAGCTCCGGGACTACCCCTGAAGTAAAAGTGTACCAGCAAGGCTGGCAGAATTCCAATTCCCTCAACCCATTTGTTGGATATGCTGTTGATGCCGGCGAAACCGACAACGTGGTGCTGAGCATCGATCCAAGTATAGGCGGCACTAGTGGTAAAAACAGCGAGCCTGTTGTGGAAATCAATGCGTTTACCTGGGGCATTCAGATCAGTGCAGAAAGTAATGTCGCTTCTGATCTCAACAATTTTATAGCTGTGAGTAACCAGGCCTCTACAGGGTGGGATGAGCTTGATCGACCAGAGCCCCCGGTTATTGGAGACTTTGTTTCCGTCTCGTTTCCTCATAAAGACTGGGGCAAGGTCCATCGCCGGTATGAAGTGGATGTTCGCCCCATCCCCAGTTATGGCGACCAATGGCAATTCGATGTAATCACGGGCACGCCGCAAGTCGTTCAACTTTCGTTTGCTGGTCTCGAAGATGTACCGCCTACATTCAGCGTGCAATTGATCGATGAGTTCAACAAATCCATCATTGACCTTCGAGATCAATCAACCTATACAATCCGGTCTGCTGGAGCCGGCCAGGTATATCCTCTTACCGTCAATATCGGAGAAAGTGGATATATCGAAGAACAGGTCGAATCAAAGAACTTATTGCCGGACTCACCGACCCTCGACCAAAATTACCCGAACCCGTTCAACCCGACTACCTCCATTAGGTATGGATTAACCGGCCCTTCGGTTGTGACACTAGAAATTTATAACTCACTGGGGCAAGTCGTCTCAACGCTGGTAAATGGGGTATCCCAAGATGCTGGATACCACTCTGCCACCTGGGACGCCTTCGCCGACGACGGCTCTGCTGTATCCAGTGGACTGTACCTCTACCGATTATCTGTATCACCACAGAGTGGTACGTCAGCTCAATCAACGGTGCTAACCCGCAAGATGATGCTGATCAAATAAACGTTCGCTTTGCTTATACCATGTCGATGCATTCATATATACCAATGATAAAGCCACTCCGCTTCCTTCTTGTTGCTTTCCTGTTGATTTGTGCTGCCAGTAGTGCTTCTGCACAAGCGCCACAGCTTATCAACTTTCAGGCCCAGGTAAATAGCCTGCCAACAACAGCCACTCCAATTACCTTCTCCATCTATGCCTCACCTACAGATGGCAGCGCACTCTGGTCGGAGACGCAAACCATTACGTCTCCTGATGGAGTCATACAAGTCCTTTTAGGATCAGAGACAGCCTTTCCGGGCGACCTTTTTTCCTCGGATGGAGAACGGCACCTTGAACTGAATATAAATGGCGATGTACTCTCTCCAAGGTTTCAACTTACAAGTGTATCGTATGCACTCCGTTCCGCCGTTGCTGATGATATCGCAGGAGGCGTTGTTAACAGCCTTAACACGTTAGATGGTGACGTGGTGCTCCGCGAAGGGGCTAATGTAACCATTACCCAGGATGGCCAGGAGATCACTATTGCAGCAGCAGCTGGTACTGGCGGCGGCGGCGGCGTTTCTACCGTGAGCGGCGGCAGCGGCATCGAAGTCACCAACCCCAACGGCCCGCTCGTAGTAGTAGCCGTAGAGGAAAATGGGATAAATGATACGCATGTTCAGGATAACTCCTTATCAGCATCGAGCCTTGGACCTGGATCTGTAGGGACCAGTGAATTGGCCGCGGGTACAGCTGTGCGAAACCTTAACGGACTCAGTGATGCGGTTACGCTTCAAGGGGGTAACAACGTTACCATTGATACCCAGGGTCAAACGCTCACTATCAATGCAACCGGCGGCGGAGGTGGAGGCGGTATTTCCACTCTCGTGGCAGGTAATGGAATTTCCATAGATGATACCGATGGTCCTACATCAACGATTGCTCTCGAAAATGACATTCTTTTAGGCCCCAATGGTGAAGTTGCTGTTGGTAATGGCTCGAACTCACTCGTTGCCAGCATCAATTCTGGGGAAGGCGGCGGAGGTGTACAAATCACCCAGTCCGATGGTAACTTTATTGCAGGTAACATGACTGTACGTAGTTTTAACGGCTCTTCATTTGGGGGACAGCTTCAACTTCGCGCCAACGAAAACTGGGATGCCATTCATCTTTTTGCAGATGGAAGCAGCCAGGGAGGCAGAATGCTATTCCGCGAACCTGACCCGAATAACGCAAACGATGCATTCACTACGCTCGCTTTCCGTGGCGAAGATGGAAAAGGGCACATGATTGTTCTGAATGACAATGAAGGCTATATCTCGATTGGCGGGGATCAACAAGAAATCAGAACCAGAGGCCGAGTAGGAATTGGGTTGACTCAACCCGAATACGATTCGGCCGCACAACTAGGGGTCGCACTCTTTGTACGTGGAGACGCTGCAATCACAGGGAATCTTACCAATTCAATTGGTACATCATCCATGGACCACCCGTTGGATCCTGAGAACAAAGTCCTGAGCCACTCAGAAGTGATCAGCGCTGAACGCATGACCGTCTATTCGGGCAATGTAATCTTGAATAACCAGGGTGAGGCAACCGTTCAACTCCCAGAATGGTTTGAAAGCCTTAACAAAGACTTTCGCTACCAGTTGACCAGCATTGGCGAATGGTCCCGTGTTTATATAGCAGAAAAGATTAACAACAATCAATTTAAGATTGCTGGCGGACGCAATGGCATGGAAGTATCGTGGCAAGTAACCGCCGTCCGAAATGACCCTTATGCGCAATCAAATCCTGTAGAGGTTGAGGAGGCGAAAGAAGGTGATGCTATAGGCACGTATATCAATCCTGAGGTCTATGGAGGCGGTAATTAACGCGCTATACAGTGAACGACCTCGTCCTTACTGAATACGATCAATCTATCCTCGCTGGGGAGCAGGGCCATGCTGCAAAGATGGCCCTGTCCATTTTGGCTAAAATGCTACCCGTATTTGGGACCGATCGTTTTCTGGATATCTCTGGCGCGCACATCGACAGTTCGCTTTTCCAGGGAGATGCTACGCTGGAATATGCTGAAAAGCTGGTATCTCTTGGCGCTAACGTATCCGTTCCCACGACGCTGAATGTTGGGGGCGTTGATATTCATGGATGGAAAGACTGGAGCGTTCCTGCAGAATGGGCAGAGAAATCACATCGCCAAATGCAAGCCTATCAAAAAATGGGCTGCGTTCCTACCTGGACCTGTGCTCCCTACCAGACAAGCCACAAACCTACCTTTGGGCAACAAATAGCGTGGGGTGAATCCAATGCGATCATATTTGCCAACTCCGTAATCGGCGCACGGACAGAACGGTATCCGGACCTATTAGATATCTGCGCAGCCATCACCGGCAGGGCCCCTGCGGCAGGCCTACACCTTACAGAGCATCGTGCAGGCCAAATCTTGGTTGAACTCATCGATATTCCCCATGCGGTACAAGAATCCGATACGTTTTATCCTGTACTGGGCCATTATATTGGTTCGATTAGCCAGGCCCGGATTCCTGTAATTGAGAACCTTGAGTATACCCCTAACGAGGATCAGCTCAAGGCACTTGGCGCCGCTATGGCCTCTTCGGGAGCAGTGGCGCTGTTTCATCTCATTGGTTGCACTCCTGAGGCCCCCACACGCGCAGCAGCATTCCAACACAGAGAACCTGAAAAAACCCTCAAAGTTACACGGGACGTCCTTCGAACAGCGTTTACTGCATTGACCACAACAACATCAACCACGTTGGATCTTGTTGTTCTAGGAAGCCCCCACTTCTCGTTTGATGAAATCAAACAACTAGCCCCCCTTCTCCAAGGCAAGTCCCGTCATCCCGATGTTCAATTTCTAGTTACTACTAACCGAATTGTGAGAGAGCTAGCGAAATCTGCAGGATATCTGTCTATGATCGAAGACTTTGGCGGACGCATAACGGTTGACACCTGTATTTTGACGTCTCCTATGCTCCCCACAAGCGTAAAAACAATCATGACAAATTCAGCCAAATACGCGTATTATGCTCCTGGTTTATTGGAGACGGCCGTTGTGTTTGGCTCTCTGGAGGATTGTGTATACTCTGCTGTAGAAGGACGAGTTATCCAAAATGACAGCCTGTGGAGATAGAAACGGTGCCAGCAAAGATGATCAACTTGAATGGATACACAGATTAAGGGCACTCCGCTGGTGCCAGGCGAAGCAACTGCACCTTTGCTTGTTTCACAAGAGCCCTTGAGTTTCTGGGGTGGCTATAACCCTGTGAGTGGTGAAATTATTGATCGTCGGCACCCTTTATCCGGGCAGTTCGGGACATCGCACATCCTTGCTATACCTGGTACGCGCGGCTCAAGCACAACAACGGCTGTCCTCCTGGAAGCCATCCGTAACGGTGTTGCTCCTGCCGGTTTTGTAGTCACCGACCAAGATACCTTCTTGACATTGGCTTCAGTAGTTGCAGATGAAATGTATGGATACGTTATTCCTGTTTTGCATATTACCCAGGACTGGTTTAATAATCTAAAAAGCGGGCAAAAAGCTCGAATAACAGCAGAAGGTGTCCTTATTATTTCCTAGATCAACTATGACCCCCATCATTGAAGTACATAATGCAACCGTTTATCGAGGGCGTACACGGGTATTTGACAAGGTATCCTTATCGATCCAACCTAACGAAAACACGGCCATTCTAGGCCCAAATGGAGCCGGAAAATCCACCTTTATGCGGCTCATCACTCGGGAAATCTACCCTGTAAAGGAAGAAGGCAGTTGGGTCAAGTTATATGGCAAGGACCGCTGGAATATCGCTGAACTCAGAGAGCAAATGGGCATTGTTTCTCAAGACCTACAGGCCGATTACCGCCCCATCGTTCGGTGCATCGATGTAGTACTCTCTGGATTTTACTCAAGCATCGGCATCTGGCCTCATCAGGAATTTACGGAGCAGCATCACGAAAAAGCACATGCAATGCTTGATGAATTAGGCGTTTCTCATCTGGCGGAGAAGAAAATCGCCACGGTCTCTACGGGTGAACAACGCCGAGTATTGCTCGCTCGTGCATTGATCAACAACCCCGATACATTGATCTTGGATGAACCCACCAGTGGCCTCGACCTCAAAGCGTGTTATCAGTATCTGAATACGATCCAATCTCTCATAGAAGAAGGGAAAACCATCATCCTGGTTACCCATCATATTCACGAAATCCCGCCAGAAGTCACACGGGTAGTATTAATCAATGAAGGCAAGGTATTGGCCGACGGCCCGAAGGACGAGATCTTAACGGATGAATGGCTGAGTGCGCTCTACGAGACCCCCTTAAAAGTCATAAAAGGTGCTGCGTATTTTCAAGTACTCCCGGAGTAAAACAACCACTGACTTCAGCACATCAAACAAGTAAGCGCGAAAAACGTACTAAACTCAAGTTTTACAATAAGAAGGCGCTTTTAGCAGCGCCCATCTGCTGTGATGATTTTTAAATAAACGTATTACTAGACCTCCCGTCTGATATGCGTCATCTCACTGCACGTACATGAAAATCTCGCCTATTATAACGAGTACTCTGATTTCAGCCTTTGTGCTTTGGATTTTTGCCCTTTACGAAATAGGTCCCTTCTCTGGTTGTTCTATGGGCATTATGAGGCTCCCCTTTATTCTTGGCATCGTACCCCCGGTTACGGGCGTTCTGAGCCTACCTGCATATATCATTATGATTGTCTCCGAACGCCGAGGCATTAAGAATAAACTGCTTCAAACATTAATGGGCGTATTGGTCCAATTACCTCTATCGTTCATCATTACCGTGTTTGTAACCCCTCTTGAGGAACAGCCGCTCTGGGAATGTATATTTGGGGGATAAAATAGAATTATTTTTCATCCTCCCTCCCACCTGTATTTTCCTCCCATATGCCCAGTATTCCAACTCTTTTTGGTCTTGCACTTCTTCTAGTCAGCGGATGTACGAATACCGACCGCACCCCCAATGTCGATCAATTTACCGAAGGAGAACAGCTTTACACGACGTATTGTGCAAGTTGCCACGAAATAGAGGGTGGAATAGGCCCTATACTCACCTCAAAGGTACTTTCCACGCGCGTTACTGCCCGATACCTCTATAACTACAACAAGGCCAATATGCCCTACGAGGCAGGCAACACCTTGCTGCCTGATCAATACTGGTCAATTACAGCGTATTTGTTGATTCGAGAAGGCTTTATGGATCCAGCGGTACAGCTAAGTGAAGCAACAGCGGATACCATGGGGCTTTGAGCCCGAGCTTGTAATAACATGTCCACTTGTATTATGTAATCTTCGTATACTGTGATATCATCTAACCGAAAAAATCTTGTATATGCTACAATCGGGTAAACCCAGGCATCAACAAATTAGTGATTGGATTCGGGAGCGGATCGAGGAAGGAACCTATACCCCTAATGATCAACTTCTTTCTGAAAACCAGCTTGGTGAACAGTTTCAGGTCAGCCGAATTACGGTACGAAGAGCCCTTCAAACCCTCGAGAATGAGGGTTTAATTTACAGAAGGCAAGGATTGGGGGCGTTCGTCTCGGATCAACGCGTCTCTCAAAGCATGATCCGGTTAAACAGCTTTGTAGAGGACATGGAGCTGGCCGGATTAAAAGCCTCCTCACACATCATCAACTTTACGAAAGTAGTTTGTCCTGACTCTATTACCCACGAACTCCGCGTAGAACCCGGCAAGCAGGTATTTCGCCTTGATCGGCTACGGCTGGGAGACGGTTTCCCCATTGCGTTCGACATTACCTGGCTCCCCCCTTTTTACGCGCAATTGCTTGAAGGATATGACCTGGAAAACGATACGATTTACAGGATTTTAGAAGAGGAGTTTGAGATTCCGATCCTTATGGGTAGATACCGCCTTGATGCGACAAATGCGGATGAACATATAGCAGGGCATTTACAAGTCCCCGTTAACAAAGCCCTATTTCTGATCGAACGTCTTTCAATTGGTGCAAAAGAAAAGCCCGTATACTTCCAACGAAGGTTCTATAGAACGGATCGGGTTAAATATGAAGTAGAACTGGCAAGAGACAAGCACGAGCCAGGCAAGAACTCAAGCACGATGCCGTTGCGCGAGTTTGCCCCTGTGTTTAAAAAGGCATTATAAGTCCACACGCCCTAGATGGATTTCAGCTTTTCGATCTCTTTCCAGATTTCCTCAGACTCTGCAGTCAAACGCGCATATAGTTTTATATCACCGGAGCGTTGGGCATTCATGGCCTTCTCCAGAAGGGCATTGTATTTTTTTTGCAGTTTGCTGGTCGGATCTTTCTTCAGAAAGTTAAACATGCTGATCGTGGTTTGATATTTAGGCCTGAGTATGCATAGATGTGTACACACTATATCGCCTGAAGGACCACCTCTCATAAACGTTTTACTCTCTTTATAAGAAAGTAACTAAAGCACGATGCCCAATCTCAGAGAGCAGTATCTATAGAATCAGGTACAAATACGGTATATAGCCCGCGCAGATCTCCCACTTTAAAATCATACGCAGTGTCCTCAGGGTACGCTTCCAAAATAAAGTCAGGGCGGCTCTCTTTATCGCCATGACAAGCCAGGCAGGCAGCCTCTACATTAATGGGTGAGAAGTATCGCCACCCTGTTTTATCTCCGGTGATAATACGCTCCCAGACATCCTGAAGCTCTGGTACTTCAATAAACCGCTCCATAATTACGGCGGCTTGTTCGTCTGCTTTATGAGAAGGATTGCGGTACTTTAAGGCGACCTGGTTAATGTCCCACCCGGTTTGCTCAGACAACGCGATCGCTCGTGCGCCCACGGGTTTGCAGACTTCGGAAAACAACGCCGCATCCACAGACTGCCCCGCAACACCTTGCACCAATGTAGATCGTAAGGAGTCTAGCTCAGCAACATACTCCTCTGCAACAAGATGGCGGGCTGAGAAGTCGCCAGGGGGTATTTCACCATCGCCAGGCTTGGTCCCGCAAGCTATAAGCGTCAAGGTACAAATACACAGAATGCTCGCTTTTTCTAGAAATGACATGGAGGATGTGTTAAAGATATATATACGTTCATTGCTATGTCCTTCATGTCATTCTTATGTACGCTCGGAATGAAATGATTCAGCCTATTTAGAAACAATCAATGAACTTAATCTACAATCTCACTACCTGCAAACGCTTCTAATGCTTTTTTTAAATCACTGGCTTTTAGCGGCTTTGCGAGGAAGTCATTCATTCCGACCTCCATGCATCTCTCATAATCATCATCCATGGCATTGGCTGTAAGAGCAATGATATAGGGCGGGTCCTCAACAAATCGCTCTCTAATCTTAATGGTTGTAGTAAGCCCATCCATAATCGGCATCTGCAAATCCATAAAGATCAACTCGTACTTTTTCTCCCCCATCATCTTCAGCGCTTCAAGTCCGTTGCTGGCTATTTCCACCGTATAACCAAGCAGTGCCAATGTGCTCGATGCTACCTGCTGATTCATGACATTATCTTCCACGAGTAAAACACTATCCCTTTCGTGCGTACGAAGACGTATTTTCTTCGCGGACTTGCCCTGGTCCGATTTTTTGTCTGGAGAACCATGAACGGGTTTCAAAATGGTTTCAAGCCGGCGTATCAATGACTCTTCTGAAAACGGCTTGGACAGAACAGCATCAGCCATCGCTGCCGTAAAATCTACCTTGACCCCCAGGGGAGCCATTAGAATAATTTTAATGTCTCCCTCAGAAGCGTTCTTTATGGACCGGGCGACTTTCATCGCATTAACTCCTGGAATAAAGAGGTCCAAGAACACCACCTTAAACTCATGACCATTTTCGATACGAGCCAGTATTTCATCCGGGTTTTCAGTGATATAATGATCAACATCCCATTCTTCTAAGATCCCTCGTATCCGCTGAGCCGTGTTTCTATTGTCTTCAATGACAGCGACAGGCAATGGACTGGGTAGCGAAATATTGATCGGTGGTAACGTCTGCTCTGTATCGGGATGCACCTTTATGTAGAAGTGGAAATCCGTCCATTTCCCCAACTCGCTTTCTGCTTCAATTTCGCCCCCTAACAAGTGCACAAGCTGCTTCGTAATGGCTAGGCCCAGCCCTGTACCTCCAAATTTGCGTGCCAGAGAGGCATCGACCTGGGTAAAATGATTAAATATGGAGTTTAGTGCATCTCTAGGAATCCCAATGCCCGTATCCCGAACAGAGACATGCAATTCATGATCGCCCTCCATGGTCTCGTGCTTATACATCAACACGACGATTTCACCCGTATGCGTAAATTTAACCGCGTTACCAAGGATATTGAGCAAGATCTTCCGAAAGCGAGTTGCGTCTGCCACTACAAACTCATCCTTGGGAAAGGCAGGCAATGCCACGAGCTCAATCTTCTTTGCAGATGCGTCGGTTGCTACAACATCCAATGCTTCCTCTACTACCGTAACCGGCGAGAAAGGCTGTTCATCCGTTGTTGTAATACCCGATTCAAGCCTCGTGAAGTCCAGAATATCGTTGATGATATTCAATAGATTGTCGCCGCTGGATCGAATCACATCGACATATTCCTGTTGCTCTTCATCCATATCAGTGTGGCAGAGTAAGTTTGCCATCCCTATAACGCCATTCATCGGCGTTCGGAGTTCATGGCTCATAATGGCCAAAAACTCGTCTTTCAGCTGATTTGCCTGCTCGGCTGCATCTCTTGCGATACGGTACTCATCAACTTGCTTGTCCTGGGTAACGTCATCAATCTTTACAAGCAGCATGTGCTGCCCCCGGCTCTCGATCGTTTTTAGTTGGATATCAATCCAACGTATTTGGCCGCTGCTTTCTATTTCCTTCTTTTGCTCGCATGGAGAGGCACTGATTAAGCCATCTAATTCTTCTCCCTCCCTCTCGTTGCACATCAACGCATGCAGCTTTCCTACGATATCGTCCACTCGGCGAACATCCAGCAATTCAAGCGCCGTCAGATTGTGACTCTTAACGGATCGAGTATCCTGATCGATCACAACGAACCCATCACCACTTTCATGAAAGACCGTTTCCATAATGGCTTCATTGCGATCCAGTTCGTGCATGGCCTGCAATCGAGAATGGAGCACGATATAAGTAAAAAATGCAATAGTAACGATGGTGCTCAAGAAAAACAGCGGTACTATTTGCGGATCTTTTGCAATCAGAGAGATGATCCCTACGCTGAACGTAACCGCAGTCGCATATACTGCTAGGGCCCGTTTGGTATGAAACCCAAAGTTTATGGTAACGATTACGACGATAAAGCCCAGCGTCACCGAGGGCGAGAGATTATTCAGATAGGTTAAATACGCCAGCCATGCTGTGGTTGTATACTGAATGCCATAAAAGAAGCGCGTTGCGTGCTTCTTCACAAATGGACTTATATAAATTGCGCCCGAGAAGGCAGCAAACAGGCATGCAATTGCCACTCGTAGATACATCGGATCTATCGCATCAGGGTCTGAATACAGAAAGATAAACCTGTATGCCAGAACGACCGGAGCTGCGAATAAGCTGAAATTTCTCATCAGCTTAAGATTGATGGCATCTCGCTCTATTTGTTTGCCATACTGCAAGAATACTGGGGCGGATTTGAATGTGCATAAGAATGATGATCATCATATCGGTTTCTTAGGCATTTTCTAAACAATCAATTGGATGTGCCCCACTCAATTCTATTCAGCTTCACTTGATTGAATATTAATCCGCGATTCGCTAGAATAAGCGTGTCCTACTATTCACAAAAACCATACGTTCATGAGACCAAATACCGTTTTTACCCTACTGCTTTCTGTGCTACTTCTTGCAGGTTGTGCAAGTACTAAAAAAGCCGCTGAGCACCCCCTATCTGGTATGTGGGATTATGCAGTTGATACCCCGGAAGGCGTTTATAACGGCGTTATTTCAATTACCGAAGCAGAAGGTTCTCTGGTCGGCTCCATCACCAGCGATGCACTTAGCGGCACCATGGATCTTACTGATCTAGCTTTTGCAGACAATAAGCTTTCTTTCAAGTTCGACAGTGGCCAATATGGCGTTCTTGACCTCAACGTGACTGTTGACGGTAATTCGTTTAATGGCGCCATCTCAGTCCCAGGCGTAGGTGAAATGCCCGTTTCTGGTTCGAGGAAGATGGGTGATATGTAGCCGTATAGATGTGCTAGAGAAATTGTCATGTACTGGCAGGTTGCCGATGACGTTTCGTCCGGTCTTCCCGGCCCTGAGCCAATTGGCTCGGTGGCCGGGGAGACCTGATTGAACCTCATCGCCCATTCCAGATACAAAACCAAACCTCCCCCAACCCACGTACCACATCACAGATCTGTAATTCATCCCTCTATTTTGGGACTTCGTCCCAGAAAGGCAGTACTTCCACCATATATAGCTGATCAACAAGCACCTTTTCGATATCATCTATCGTAGATTGCATTCTAGGTAGATCGTATTTTATCCCATTCTTGTTCAGCCAGATCCTATGGAATCTATCCGCATATTAGTGGTCGATGATGAACCTCTAGGGCGAGAACGAGTGTCTACATTGCTTGCTAATCGGCCCGACTGCACGGTCATTGCAGAGTGCACAAACGGGCAGGAAGCAATAGAAGCTCTGGAATCTAACCCTATTGACCTCATATTCCTTGACATTCAGATGCCAGAAAAATCGGGGCTTGAGGTGATTCATCAAGTGGGCATCGAGGCAATGCCGCCTGTTATCTTTGTTACAGCGTATGACCAGCATGCCATAGAAGCATTTAAGCTCCGTGCCTTTGATTATTTACTCAAACCCTATAGCGTGCAACGGTTTAATGAAGCTGTAGACCATGCCATCGAACGGCTCAACAACACCAAAAGCTCTCGCCTCTCAAGCTTGCTAAACGAGGTACTTCATAAAGAACCTTTTCCTGAAGTGAAAAAAGACCGCATCCTAATCAAAGAACGGTCTAAGATTTCATTTATTCGTATTCGGGATATAGACTGGATTGAATCAGCCGGTAATTACGTTAAAATCCATGTTCAACGAAAACATCATCTGCTGCGCCAAACCATGAACTCGCTGGAATCCCAGTTGGATTCCAATCAATTTATGCGTATCCACCGGTCCACCATAATCAATATTGACCGCCTTCACTATTTATACCCTATGGCCAGTGGAGAATATGAGGTTTCACTAACCGATGGGACCAAGCTCACCATGAGCCGTACCTACAGGCATAATTTAGAACGTTTCTCCTGAGTCTATTTCCGCCATGTCCGTAAGAAAACAAATCCTTTGGGCTATTTCCTTTGCGATTGCAAGCTTGATCGTCCTCGTTGATGTAGGGCAGGACTACATCCACATCACGATGCACAATAACAACGCGCCCAATGTACCTCGCCTGATTCTATGGGCCAGTATATGGTGGTACAGTTGGGCCTTTTTTGCTGTCCCAATTTTTCAACTTTCTTCGCGGTTTCTTATTTCGCGTGAGCGATGGAGGTCATCGTTGCTCATTCACATGGTGGGTTGTATCGTGATCTACATCGCGCATGTCGGTGTTCAGGTTCTCTCGATGAGTTTACCGGTGTACTCAGAACTCCACCCCACCTTGCAGCATGCCGTGTCCCATCATGCAGGCACCAGCATTTTTCTAAATGTGGTCATCTACTGGAGTGTTGTTGGCGCATCCCATGCGGTAATTTATTATAGCCAGTTCAAAAAAAGAGAAGTTAAGACGGCCCAATTGGAAGCCGCTCTTCACCGTGCTCAACTCGACGCATTAAAAATGCAGCTTCAACCACACTTTCTCTTTAACACATTGAATGCGATCTCAACGCTCACCCACCGTGATCCTCTAAAGGCGGATCATATGATCGCTCAGCTAGGCGAGTTGCTTCGCAAAACGATCGATCAAACCCATGTAAACGAGGTCACACTCCATGAAGAAATCGACTTCATAAAGAAGTACCTGGATATTGAACAAGCTCGATTTGAGGACCGCCTCGTCGTTCATTACCACATTTCACCCGATGCCGAACACGCATCCATTCCCTTCCTGGTTCTACAGCCCCTGGTAGAAAATGCCATTAAACACGGCGTTTCTCGCATGCATTCTACCGGTGTAATTTCCATCCATGCACTGCGCGATGATTCCCAGTTAGTTCTCAAAGTAATCGATAACGGACCAGGCCTTGCCTCTCCCAATGGGTTGGAAACGGGCACAGGAATCACCAATACCAGAGAACGATTGGACACGTTATTTCGAGATGCGTACTCCCTGTCTTTTGGAAGCAATGAACCACAAGGCATGACAGTTACGTTACGCCTTCCTTTCATCCCTACCACCTGCCACTCATCCCGTCCTCTGGCAAACCATCCCAATTACGTTGTAGAGGCCTCCTAGGCAACATACCTTCTGAGCAAGTCACCCTATATGTTAAAGAAGAGCTGAATATGCCAACACGCCGTCATTTTCTTGGGCACCTCGGAATGGCACCCCTTTTTCCTTCTTTAATAGAGCCCTTTACACAGGCCGCACCTCCGGAAGGAGATCCCGATTCAATTGCGCGAAATGAATCATACTGGAGAGAGATCCAATCGGCATTCACAGTCGACCGGAGCTTGATTCACCTCAATAACGGGGGCGTTTGCCCTACGCCTCAGTGCGTACAACGCGTCATTGAGGACCATCAAAGTTATGCCTACAATGTCCCTTTCTATATGCACCGCAGAACACTGAAACCCCAGTGGGAGCGAGTAAGAAAAGGGATTGCCCATGCATTTGGTTGTTCGAGTGAAGAGATCGCCCTGACCCGAAACACCTCTGAAGGCATGGAAACCTGCCAGATGGGCATCGACCTGGAGGCAGGAGATGAGATCGTGACCACCGATCAGGATTATCCTCGTATGCTGAATACCTGGAACCAACGTATTCAACGGGATCGTATCGCACTCAAGCAAATCCCACTGCCGGTCCCCATGGAGAACACCGAATCTCTACTGGATGCTTTCAGGGCACACATCACGCCGCGGACCCGCCTCATCATGGTTTGCCACATGGTTGACTTAACGGGGCAGTTGTTACCTGTAAAGGAGATTGCGATGCTCGGGAAAGAACATGGAATCCCTGTTCTGGTGGATGGAGCACAGACGTTCGGCCAGATAGACTTTACCTACGAAGATCTCCAATGCGACTTCTTCGCAACCAGCCTGCACAAATGGTTAATGGGGCCACCAGGTACCGGATTCTTATTCGTCAAGCAACCTCACATTTCATCCCTTTGGCCCCTGATGCCAGCAGAAGAGGAGTTAAAGGCGGATATTCGTAAATTCGAAGACGTGGGCACCCAATCGATGTCCAGGTTTATTGCGATCTCCGAAGCACTCGCTTTTCACAATCGAATAGGTATTGCCCACAAAGAGGCTCGCCTGCGATATTTAAGGCAGTGCTGGCAGGATGAATTGATCCCTTTGGACCGTATACGGCTTCATACCAGTACACATTCGGCGTTTTCAGCCAGCCTGGCTACCTTCGAAATTGAGGGTATAGACAGTACCCTCCTCAGAGATTACCTTTGGAATACCCACCGAATTGTTGTGCGCCCCATAAACCACCCTGCCGTGCAAGGGATTCGTGTTTCGCCAGGATTACAGACTACCTTAAGGGAACTGAGTCAATTTACTGATGTGATCAAACACGTAATCCAATTTGGTATACCCTCGTAAATGGGCACCTTAACATTTAAACCACAATGAAATACTATTTTACAGCCATCCTCCTCCTTCTCACTCCACTTGCCCCCCTTTGGGCTCAATCCACCGATACCATGCTTGAAGATATACAGGCATATGTAAAAATATCAGATGACCTTTCGACTTCCGGGCAAATTGGTTACGATCAAATTGCTCTACTTAAAGAAGCCGGCTTTGAGGTTGTAGTCAACCTGGCCACTGCCGACGAAGCGCGTAACGGACTCGAAGGATTTCTCGTTACCCAAGAAGGGATGACGTATGTCCATATTCCCGTTTCCTGGCAAAACCCCAGCCAGCGCGACCTAAAGCTCTTTTTTGACGTCATGGAAGTCAACAAAGACCGCAAGGTGTACGTCCACTGTTTCGCCAATATGCGCGTCTCCGCCTTCGTTTACCTATATCGCACCCTTCATCAAGACGTTTCAGAAGAGCAGGCCAAAGAAGACCTTGCTAAAATATGGGATCCATACTCGCTCGATCAATGGGCCAATTTCATCGAAACTGCCCAAAAGAATCATGCAAACATGTAGGCTACCTGCTATGAGATACGCCCTCTTATTCCTACTACTGCTTCTTATTCCCTCCACAGCATACACCCAATCTGTTAGCTCCGAAGAGTTGGAGCAACGCGATAACCGGTGGTATCTCGTAGGCTCGGATACTCCCTTCTCAGGCGAGTTGCGGGATGAAGGCGTCCGTGAAGGGAAAATCGAAAATGGACATCGTGAAGGACGCTGGACAACCTGGCATGAGAACGGGAAAATATCCTCTGAGTCTGACTTCGAAGCAAATGCAATGACCTACCACGCGATGTATTTCCCAAATGGAACCATGAGATTTAAAGGCACTTATTCGAAGGGACGCCTGGACGGTATGGTTAGCGCCTGGTATCCATCAGGCACTCCTCAATCTGAAACAGAATTCTTTCAAGGACAGCGCCATGGCAAGCGCACTCTCTGGGATCAGGAAGGAAACGTGCTGTACTCGTCCTTTTATACAGCGGGGCAACTCGATGGCCCAGCCATTTGGTGGTACAACAATGGACAAAAACGCTGGGCAACCTACCACAAAAAGGGACAAAAATGGGGAGTCTGGACTCAGTGGACCCGCAACGGCCGTATCATCGGGCAAAGCGACT
>JAHQVL010000213.1 GCA_019634345.1 Rhodothermaceae bacterium | reverse complement strand
TCACTGGGGCTCCTTCATAAAACCAAAAATCGGGCAAGTATTCAGCTACCACCAGGCAACCAAAACGTATGGACTCAAAAAATCGATACGTTTCATAAGAAGCACCACGGGGTACTAAAGAAATACGGGTGCTCATCACCCGATCTGAATAACTTACTGGATCTTCACTTCTAATCGCCTTGAAGCTAGGTGTCACTTTAAGATTCACATTGAGAGAGGTATGCTTATCTGCAAAATTTTGCAATGCAGAGATCATTTTACTCCTGGAGTAGCTCTTGGGTGTCTTAAACCATTTTTGTATCGACCACCACTTGTACTTCCTATGTACCACACTACCCGCAAATGAAACATCGATGGTCCTTTTGTGGAAGGGTATAAAAGGCACTTCAACTTGATTAGCATATCCCAGAGGAATAGGATATATCGGAGTCTTTGTTGCACTCGCTTTTTTTCTTCTACTCCTCTTTTCTTTCATCAAACTCTGCACATACTTGGCCTTAGCGAACCCATGCTGCAGAAGAGTGAGTACATTTTGGTAGGTCCAATGCCTATGAGGCTTGCATCCTAAAGGTGGGCGAACCCCATAACATTTAAAAATCATGGCTACTTTGCTCCTGTAGAGAGGCATCTGAGCCAACTCGTCACCAAGCAGAACAGCGATGACTTTGGGACCATAACTTGGTAACCAGGACGTATTCCAGGTCAAGTATATGGTCCACCCTTCTGTTTTGAGTGCTTGCTCCATAGCAATAAACGCTTTCCTGAAGTAATCAGTATGAACGTTTATTTTCTGCTCGGAATCATGCAGATCCCAAGCAATCGGTTTCTTGCCTAAACAGACATAATATGTATTTCTGGACTGCATCTTAGTAATCTCAAAGAGAGATTAGAGTATTCTCACGGCGATAGAAGTAAACGAAACGTATTCCTTTAGAGAGATGACCTAGCCCTTTATCAAAGTGATGGATATTTTGCTGTCGTTGATGGCTGGTCTCATAACGGAAAATATACTTCCCAGGTACAATTATGCGCTTAAAACGACAGCGTCCAGGAGTCATTAGAGTAGCTCTAAAGAGTAATCCCTTTCTGGTTTAATCTTTCATAAACCTCTTGCGCTCGCTTTATCAGGCTACGGTCTACTTCGTTCTCAAAGTTCTTCTTCTGCTCAGCTTTTAAGGCGCTTCGCTTTATTTCTTGCTCAGAGGTCAGAGCATCTGGATTACGGAGCTCTTTCATATGTTCGTCCGAATACTCAAAGACTCCGAAGTCTGTCGCAAATCGTTCATTAACGCGCTTGATTACCGCATCCAGATGTTTAGTGGTCAACGTAAAAGGACTGACTAAAAGCGAATCAGCGTGAGGCTCTATTTTTTCGTAAAAATAACAATACCCACGAACCGCCTGAGTTAATGATACGTATGGCCAACGACTCGTTAGTGAAATAGCAGCACCTTTAGGCTCTCGAATTGTGAGTAACACGGGAATCTCTTTGCGGGCTGCCTTGATGATCTGAACAGGCGAATGCAGATGATGGGCTAAACGAACCGGTTTCGTTTGGCTTTTTTTAAAAGCTACAGTTGCAAAGCTATTCCCAGAACCTTGAAAGCCATCTATAACGAATTCGGTGTCGCTACCTACCAGGCACTCACTTACATCAATGATTCCTCGATTCTTGTGCTGGGTCCACCAAATAACCGGCCAGTTGAACGGTGCCAACATGGGTTCTCTGGCTAACAGAGACCGCACCTCAAATTTAAATTGAAGGAGTGGACGTTTCAGTGTAAGTAAGGACATCTAAATCACCAACTGCTTTTCTAATTTGGTTCTGTACATCGAGTACAATATTCTCCACAGAGAAGCGCTTGCGCGCCATCTGATATCCGGCTCGTGCCATTTTCTCTGTAGATACAGGATCTGCTACCAATTGATTGATAGCATTCACCATAGCCATAGGGTTATTGGGTGGAATAAGTAATCCGTCTACCCCATTGTCTATAATCTCCTTTGCTCCGCCCGCACCAGTAGCAATGACTGGCTTATTTGCCAGCATACCCTCTACAATCACTCTACCAAAGGGCTCGGGTGAGGTCGATGAGTGCAGAACAATATCTACTGCTTTCATAAGCCTTGGCACATCATCTCTAAATCCGAGGAAGTGGACCCGGTCTGTAATTCCCATTCGTTCCGCTAAATTTCTTAACGAGCGCTCATAGGCATGATCGTCTTGAAACAAGGCCCCACCGACCAATAGCGCATGAACTTCCGGCAAATGGCCAAGTGTTTCTAATAAAATGTGTTGTCCTTTCCAGGGAGTCAGCCGGCTAAAAACACCGACTATTTTATGATCTGCAAGCCCGAGGCTTGTCCTGAGTTCGGCTACCTCATGATCGTCAATGGAGTCAAAACGAGATGCATCAATACCATTATAGATAATGCTTGTTTTGTTCAGGTCTCCCCCGCTTTCCCCAAAGGCATCTTTGGTTGCTTGCGAGTTTACGATTACATGGTCTATGAACTGATTTGCAAGGAAAACGCCTAGCTTTCTGTGCGCTCCGCTAAAATGGTCCGCCGTAAGAATGTCATGGAGATTCCAAAGAACGGGCCTACCGGCTGCTTTCGCCGCAAGAGAACCGATCACCAATGCTTTTTGAGAGTTGGCGTACAGGACATCAAAATCTTTTGCCATTTTGCGCAATTGCATCACCATACTGAAGATACCAGGTATGGCTTTGAGATCATCTAGCCGGCCCCCTGTTCGTTCTACTCCCATTACTGAATCAGACGAACGCAATACGGTAACTTCAATCCCCTCTTCCTTTAATCGATCGTAAAAAGGCCCATGTTCAAACAAGACGACATGCGATTGCTCTTTCATTGCCCGAACGATGTCAAGCAAATAGAGTTCGGCCCCACCCAAAACCCCCGCGTGGTCAACAAATAAAACGCGTGGCTTCAAGATACTACCTCCTCATAGACCGTTCGCACATGTTGAGCGATCACAGGCCAATCAAAACGGCTTCGTACATATTCCTGGCAAGCATGCTGATCGGGCAATTTAATCTCACCCAATAAAACGCTACTCATGTGAGCAGCCAGTGTTTTAACTTCTGAGTCCTCAATAATCATATCTTCAGACAAATCACTTACAACTTCGGGTAATCCGCCAACATTTGTGACGAGTACAGGTGTTCCTGCTGCCATCGATTCAATAGTAATTAACCCAAAGCCCTCTAAGGACACAGTGGGTACAATTGAAAAATCCGAAGCTCTGTATGCAACGGGCAGTAACTCATCAGGTACAAACCCGAGTAATTTTACGTGCGATTCCAGAGAGGCCGCCTGAATACGGTCTTCGAGTTCTGCTCGTAATGGCCCGCTTCCTGCGATCATTAATTGAACTTCTGGAATCTGCTGTTTAACTCGGACAACAGCCGCAATTAAGTTTTCGAGGCCCATTCTCCTAGCCAGTCGCCGAACCACGAGTATAATTGGCCTGTCCTGTGCCCAACCCAGTTGCTCACGCGCTTCTTTGATCGATAACCCTGTATCAAACCGGTCTGCCTGAACACCACCTCGAACAATACGGATTCGATCCGGATCTATTTTATAATTTTCGATGAGAACCTTTTTAAAAGCATTTGAAAGAACGATAAACCGTTCTGCCTTTTTGTAGACATTTCTTTCAATAAACCACTTGGTCCCAACAGCGAGGCCTTTTTCCCCTTCTGCTTTAGATTCTGCCGCCCAAGGCCCATGAAAGTGAACGACTAGTGGAAGCTTCCGGATAGATCTCAATACCGGAAATGTAAATAGGGCAAAATGAGAGGCTACAAGGTCATAATCGCCGCTCTTTACATCTTCTCGAATACCTTCTCTTAATGCCCCAATTCTCCGTTGTAAGGGGGTATTCTTAGGTGCGAAGGCTTTTACGCGATAGCCTGAATTTTCATGTACCTTATCCGAGCCAATTACATGACCGCTTACCTCAACCCCCGAGTCCGGTAAGTAACATGCGAGCGCATGAAACATCCGATCCAATCCATTTCCTTTCTCCTCTGGTAACCAACCAACACCGATTTGTAATGACTTGATTGTTTTAAGAGCTGTTAATTCCACGTTTTGTATACCTTGATCATAGGTTAATGGGTTGGATCCAGAGACTAGGAGTATCCATATCTTGATTTCACAGTCGCTGTTAACAAGCTTGCAAGGGTCTTGCTGGACTGGGGTAATCTTGATTTCCACTTCTCATCTAGCACAATCCCCCGCTTCTCATAACGCATTGGATTTCCTGCGATTGTATGAATGCTTCCCTCTCTAAAGGAATCGACAGCCCGTTGCTCATACTCACACCCGATCGTCTCGCAGACTGCCTCAAACGTGCCATGAGGAGAGGTTGCAAAGTCTTCATAGGTGAGCAGAAGGTAGTCTTCCGAGCTAAGGAAGTTGGCTGCTATTTTTGAGAAGAGTGCATTTTGAATAATCCAAGCCACAGACTGGCGAGCCGTGAAATAGAGGCGCTTATGGAGATTAAAGCCCTTACTCTCATTGATGAGATGCTTCGTTACAGAATAAATAAACGCATTAGGATTTTTAACCATATGGACTACTTTGATATTAAATAGCCCCGACCTAATGAGCCAGAGTAGGCGATAAGGATCTTTAGAAGCATCAACAATCCATTCAGGCTCCTGGCCTTCCTGCTCTTTCATCACCTTAAGGAATTGTTGAAAGATCTCGAGATTATTTTCCCCGAATGCATCAATTTCAGATTGCTCTTTTGGATCGGGTTTGTACTCTGGATTAAAACTTTTCAAACGCCCGACTCTCAATGTTCTCCCTGCATTGTGCTTCTCCCTAAAGAAGCTAACGCCAGGGCCACGTTGAGCAATTGGATCTACCCTCCGCCTCATTTCAGACCAAAAAGTACAAGCCTCTACATATTCTCCACAACTGCATGGCCTTACTCCTCCCCCTTCAATTTCGTGGGGCCAAATGTGCAATTCACCCATTGTTTGGATCTGGGAATGCGCACCCAACATACTTTCAAGTAACGTAGATCCACTTCGACCAATACTGGCTATATATATGAGATTTATTTTCGAATCAGTATTCATGTATTTCCTCTCCCGTATCGGTTAATAGGGTTCTATCACCTTTCTTTAGCAGGGATTGTACATAGATTTCTTTGTGCTGCCGGGCAACGGCTTCCCAGGAGAATGAATGCGCCCTACCTAGCCCTGCTTGAACCATATCCTCTCTTCTGCTTTTGTTTTGAAGCAATTCAATCAACGATTGAGCAAAGTCCGCATCATCAACTACAGCTCCGTATTTACCATTATCTAGCACATAAGAAGCGCCATCATTGGGAGAACACACGACAGCCGTGCCACTAGCCATTGCTTCTATGTAGGGTATTCCAAATCCTTCGTATACACTCGGATAGGCAAAAACCCAGGCACTCCTGTACAATTCTGCCAGCGTTTCATCATCCGGAAAATGAACACGCCTCACATTTGGATGGTCGGGGGCTTGATCCGATACCATAATAAGTTCAGCCGAAGGCAATTTCGGAAAGACATGCTCAACAAATTGCTCAAAGATGAAATTCCCTCTTTTACGGCCTTCCCATGTTCCGATGTATAATATTTGTGGATGGTCGGCTTTTTCTCCAGGCTTAAACAAGTCTATGTTCACGCCATTATTCGCCAGCCTATCAATGTTGTATACGACCGCTGTTTTGGGCCCCACTGCAAGCGGAATTGTTGCGAGCCTAGCAGACAAATACTCAAGGGGAAAGACGCAGTATTGAGCGATTTTTCGTTTTATCGAAGTTGCTGAACGAGCCTCAAATAATGCTGAGCCATGCAACGTTCGAACAGACGAAAACGGACGTCTCAACAAAAACCAATCATCACCATGAAAGTGAACGACATCGTATGAACTCCAATCGACGAAGTTCATCAAAAAAGGTAAACCGAATAACCGAAGCAGTTGACTATCCTTTAATGCTGAACGAGCAGAAAAGAGGTGCTTGTGGGAATACTTAGCGTCATCGGGGCATGGAGTTAAACTTAATACCGTTACCTCATCGTCTTTATCTAATGCGAGTTGATTAGCAAGCCGATGAACAGCAATTTCAACGCCTCCAAGCTTTCTCCCTTTTTCGGGAAGGGTTGTATGAAAAAGAGCAATTCTCATAGCCTGCCCCCTTGAACTTGCATCCGCACCACGATACTATGTAAAGCATTATCGATGTGCATGATGCATCTCATTATAAGTACGAGAACAAAGAGAAAGGCTAAGCAACGGCCAAATTATCATCCCCTTTAGGCTGATCACTTGATTTGCAAATACCATCAAAGCCAGATAGGATATACATACCCCAGTTATAATAATGGCAAACTGGTCGTTGTACCAACGCCTGTTCCTGAGAACAGCCTGTAAAAACTTTACAACTCCTGTTATATAAAGAGCGGTGCCAACCCAACCCAGAGCTACGAAAAGTGCAATGATGCCACTATCTAAGTTTCTTGTCTTACCGTCTTCATTTCTAGAACCACCGCCAATATATCCAAGGCCTTCACCTAACGGGTTAAGGATAAAGCCTACCGCTCTAGTCTGATACATAGCAACACGGTGCTTAAAGCTTCCATCCTCGCCTATCTTCCCAATCGTTCCCATACGGTTACCAACCACCTCTGCTCCAGAGGATGCAGGACCAAAAAACTGCAATGGGATGATAAGGACGCAACCAAACACCAAGAGCCCTATCAATCGAGTACGCATTTGCCCTGACATCTTGGTTATCACAAAAAGCAGGGATATAAGCCACCCTCCCCAGGCTCCACGAACAATAGCCAATAAGAACCCAGCATACCCTGGAAGTATTGCAATCTTGGAGAGCACGTTTCGCCCATCGAAAAGAATCATCAGCCCTGCCATCATCGTCATTGCAAAAGGCCCTGGGGCGTTCAGCGTACTAAACACCCGTACTCGAAACGGCTCAGGGTGACCGATAGATGTCATTCCGGATTGTACCATCCAGAAGGTATCCCATGGTGCCGGCATAATAAACTGGAACACACCATAGGCCCCCATTACTAACACGCCTAGTGTAAACGTCGACCTTATCATGGTTCTGTGTTGAGGATATGTTCTCCAATGAACCAGGATGTGAAAACCGATCAGAAGAGGACACAGCCACTCCATCAAGTTAAATGCGGCCCCGAATGCACCGTTTTTCATGAACCCGATCACAAAACCATACATAACGCCTGCCATCATGAAGAGATAGGGCTGATATAAGCGTTTTTTCAGCAACATCCCAAAACGGAAGAAGGAGAACAACGATAGGGCTGTGACAAGAAAAGGAGTTAACATTACCACACTTATCGCAGAGAACTGCCCCATTTGATAGTCAACCAGGCGCCTCATGAAGGGAGTGATAAACCAGATCCAATACGTGAAGCTCATGTACAACTCAGGACGAGTGATGTACAGGAGACCCCCAACCACGATAGATAGAAACGGAAATAAGTAGTTTAACAACACAGCATTGTTAGTCCAATACAATGCTGAGATGGTGCATACACATAGCAAGAACACCCCCAGTGAAAATAACACGGAGTTCGTTGAGTCTAATGTATTTCCCACTGTGCTCATGGGATTAGCGTGGTCTTGCTGAGTGAATGATTAACGTTGCGAATACCTAAAATGCCTAGAGGTATCCGTAAAACTCTAGTTCTTCCCGGGCTACTTCTTCAGCTTCACTTATTTCTTTTGGGTCTCGCTTTTTATGCTTCCCGATTGATTTTGCATGGGCTTTTTCAAGCATTTTTTTGTAGGCAGGCGTTGGTTCTTCATTGAAGTGCTCCAGCACGGCCATGCCGTACTTAAAGGGATCATGCATCAAATCCTCGTATTTCAAAAGCATAACTCGACCTGACCGCTTTACTTCTTCGCTCTCGTAATAATCCCGACAACAACCTACCATATACTTCCACATCCAGATCGCTCTGACATAAGGAGGTGCCTGCAAGAATCGTTCTTCTTCTCCAATTTCAACCCACCAGGGCACATACCGATGATCGTACTTCCTGCCTAATCTCATCTCAGATGCATTGAGACTAGTCAGGCTTTCATCCGTTAATACGTTATAGGTGCGTACTAACGAATTAGCCACATCCCGGCCATCACGGTAAATATGTATGACTTGAGAATCAGGTAACGCTTTATCAACAAAATCTGGAGCAAAACTTAGAAAGGGTTCTTTATAAATCATGCGCCTCACAGTTCTCTTCCCTTTCATAGCTTTTACAAGTCCACCAAAACCGCTTGGTGCATTCATCCACTTTTGTAATGCGGCTGCTCTAGATAAAAAGCGTCCAGAATGTAAATATGCATCTATAGAACGCTCAAACCCTACAGCAAGCGAGTTGTAGATCTCTTGAGGAATATCTTGCTTCGCAATTTGAGGTATAGAGCTGGAAATCAAGGTACCAATCAAGCACTCGCAATAAGGCAATGTGTTGAGCAGACGCATCAAGTAGGTGGTACCTGAACGAGGAGAGCCAAGAACCACCGAATGATCAATAGTCGATGTCTTGCCTTTTTTATCCTGAAGGTCGATCAATTCCGTTACTTCCACGATTTTTCTGATTATGCTAGTTGGTATTTATTTTCTTCCAGAGCAATGTGATATAAAGCCTGTTGCCGGTCTACAAATTGCGCCATACTGTAGCGTGTCCTTGCATTCCTTAGCGCACATTCACCCATTCGAACAGCTCTTTCATATTCTTTCGCCAACTTCTGAATTGCTTGTGCCAGTTGTGCTTTATCCCCAGGCTTTACCATGAGAGAGTATTCATCAAGGGCATACTCAGGTACTCCTCCAACGCGAGAAGCAATTACTGCACGCCCAGCTGCGGCAGCTTCAAGTGTAACCAGGCCGGCCGGCTCATGCCATAATGAAGGCACAATGACCGCCCTCGAATGAGCGATTAAAGCTTTTACTCTATCTTGCGCGACCCACCCATGAAATTTGACACGATGCTGCAACCCATGCTTATTGCAAAAGTCTTCCAGTTCAGCCCGAAGTGGACCTTCACCGCCAATATCAAGCTTGATGGGCATATCAAGTTTGGTCATGGTCCTCAATACCCATTGGGGGCCTTTGTGAGGCACTAGACGTCCCAAAAAGAGAAAGTGTGGCGCATCTCCAGCAGGCGGAGGCCCTGGTGTATAAGGAGCATCGGGCGCGGGAGAGTGCAGAACATGTAACTTATCTTCGGAATAGCCACTGTTTATCATCCGTGTTCGCAAGAACCGGCTCACTGTAAATGTGTGCAGCTGAGTACCTAAGTCTTGCTCTATCCGAATCCCGTTAAAATTTCTTTTTATTTTCGAGGGCTTCAAACTTCCACATCGTTGCGTGATGTGAGTAAAAAAACATCCCCCCACCGAATATTTACGATCACAAGGTTTTTCTGACCTGGCTAAGAAACGAGTCCCTGATGGGCAAGACCCCTGGTTTCCATGCATTGTCCTTACTGTCGTAACCCTATCTTCGGGGAGGTGCTTAACGGGCTTATGCAAGTGCAGGATATCGATTTGCCGCTCTTTTGCTAATTGAAAAAGATGGGCTTCACTTTCTACCAAAGTGGTATTTTCAGGCAATACATCTTCCCCGTGTTTTTGAGTGAGGTAATGCACCTCAAGCCCTATCCCCTCTTGCGCCTGCCCCAATCGCTCGACGTAATTGGCTATACCACCTTTTGCCCAAAGAAAAGGTGCGTAATGCGCAACTCGTTTAATTGAATCAGCCATGAAATACCCTATAGAATTCTAGACAGTTTAATCATTGTTAGCGTCGGCAGATTATTCAGAGGCAACCATTGAAGACGTCTTTGCCAAGGGAGCCTTTATCAAATGCTCCATCCGCTCATGAATGGCCTGCCAACTTCCTGTTGGTATGACATATCCATTATCTCCATCAATTACGTGCTCTTTCATTCCAGTATCTTCAGTTACAATGACAGGTACTCCACACGCCAACGCTTCCATAGGCGCGTAAGCAAATCCATCTTCATAGGTTGGATGTACATAGACATCTGCTTCTTGAAAAGGAATCAGAGGATCACCGGGAGCCATCTTGATCCTGTTATCTTTCGCCATCCAAGCCATCATAGTCTGCTTCATGCGAGAGGACGACCACCCTCCTACAAGGGTTAACTGGGCCTTCTTGATGGATAAATGAGAAAAAGCCTCAATCAATAAGGGAATGCCCTTCGTCGTATCTACGCGCCCAGCATATACCACTCGGAATATGCCATCATTGGGTTTGTCATGGGGAGGAATAAACTTATCATCGACCTTTAGATGGGTCTTTTTAAGTTTATCCGGGCTTATCCCTTCATTAATAAGTGATTGCCGTGTATACTCAGAATGCGTATAAATAAAATCTGCCCGTTCGTATTCCTTAATGGTCTTGCGGATTAAGGCTTCATTTAGCCAGGTATCTTTCATCCCAAGATCCCTTGCAGCTTTATCATGTAAGCGCTGTACATTACGTACATGACTGTTTGCTGCAATAAGCTCGAGCTTTTTATATCCTAGTTTTTTGGCCTGGGCAAAACTGTGCAGGGACTTACCAACAAATCCCATGAAGGCATCTGCCTTTACGTCGAGCTCTTTGGCTACTTTTTTGTCAAAAATATTCTCGCCTATATAGCCGGACCAAGATGGATAGAAACGAAGCGGTGTATAGCGCTTGAGTTTTTTTAATTTGATATAATCGATAAGACGACCAACCTGCTCATCACCAGGCTTAATAGTATGAGAGTAATAGGCTGCCAACTCGTTTTGCATACGAGACTCTTCAACAAGTTGAGCAAAATGTTGCCCAAGCCCCCCTTGTCCATATGCTGATCTGCAAGCAATTACTCTCATTATTTGGGTCCCTCTCGCTTCATTCTTTTGTACTATCGGTTAGCCAATAATTTGAGTTAAACTCTACTTGAGAAAGAGATTGTCAGAGGGGGTAGAATTGACAGCCAATCAAGATAACTCACGTACTGGATGCCCTTCACAATAATCTTAAGTCATTGCACACTAAAATTGGCGCAGAAAAAACAATTATGCCGTTTCTGTCTCATTTTTCAAGACTTTGCATGCTTTGGGTTGCTGGTTTCGCCTACACCTAACACCTTTTGTATGCGATTGAGAAAACGGGCAAACATGAGCGACTTCACAGTAAAATGTCGAATATGGCGATGACGCTTTACCTGCCAATCCCAGTACAGTTTTTTTAGTATTATCTCACTCCGTTTTCCTACGTTGAGTGGCTTGTTTTCAAATTCATACTCAAACTCTTTCATCTCCGATGAACACAACGACTCAATTTGTGCTATATCTGATTCGGTCAGCTTCTTTTTCCATTTGTTGAGCATCTCCACAGATATTGGTTTTGTCGCAGCTTGATTAAATGATGTGGCAGCATCCTGCTTCATGTAGCGACTTGAATCTTTGTAAAAGGCCATCATAGATGGTTCAAACGGCTCTTGAAGAAAGCTGCATAAATCCTGAATAGTCTCTTCAGGATTGATGACGAGGTCTTCATACCTCAATGACATTCGCTGATCTGCAGGTACCGATTTTTCCAGAATCGCCCTCCCCTCTGTCATAAATTTATGACGACTCAGCGCATTAAACACAATATCTTTAGGGAAGAAGGTCGTGTTCATCATCGAACTCACTCCTGCTCGCGGATCCCTAACAACATGTATGAACCGTGCATCGGGAAACATCTCTAACAGAATATCAGCATAAAACAAATTCCCTGGCGTCTTCTCACCCCATCGTTGCTTCTTATGCGTTACCGCCCAGCTCTCTAGCATATACCTGTAAGGTTTGCTAAAATCGTACGGCTTGTCCTGCAAGATCTGGTTTATAACGTCCTGATTATTTACGCCCTCGAGTGGAGCACACTTCTTGAATACAAAGTCATGCACAAAATCACTATATGCTTCTTCACTCAATCCAGGTGATCGCCATTTTTCAATCGGGACTCCGGCCATGAATGATCCGAAATAAACCACTTCCTCAGGAATTGCGATTCGAGAATGGGCATTTAGAATAAGACGGAGAAGTGTTGTACCAGAACGATTAGCCCCTACTATGAAAATTGGACTCTTCACGATATCAGGACCTCATCTAGTACCTTGGAGAAATCGCTAGCCCGCGCTACGTTTGTTAATCCAGACTGGATGTTGCTTCTATCTACGGAAAGATCCTCACCAGCCATTTTACGGGCCATAAGCCCCTCAATGACTTCAGCCATAGCCTCTACCCCCTTTGGATCAACAATGTGAATGCCGGCTTTGTCCACCAAAAACTCCCTGTTTTCACCTTCGGGTATTGCTGCGAGTACAGGTCGATCAGACATCAAATACTCATACGTTTTTGCAGAGATGCGCCCTCCAGGTGTTTTATCCTTTCTTTCAGGAAGAGCCATAAATAACAGGTCTGCCTCAAGGGTATACGTTCGCACCTTTTCATGAGCTACTGGTGGATGCACATCAATGATATCTTCTAGCTCAAACTTGCGAAGCACCTGATCTACAACATGCTTGGGGTACCGATTGCCATATACTGAAACATTGATCAAGTCCTTCCATTCCGGGTGCTTCTCCAGTACCCGTTTAATGGCTTTTCCTATGTAAACAGGACTGTGACTGCGGTGATCAAGCTTGACGAGTTCATATCGTCCGAATTGCTCCCAGGTCCTAATCAATTTCTTCAACAACGACTTTTTCTTGTCGCGTTCAAGGAATTGATACCAGCCACTCATGCCTCCGGTGTATACAATCTTAAAGGCATCTGCAGAAGGCCTTGTACCATTTCTGTGTAGCATTTTAGCGCCTCTGCGGATCAAGTGAAATTTTGCGCGATCCTGTTCCTTCTGCCTCATCCGTACACGCTCTAAATTGCGTCCTGACACGTAGATTATAGCCTCGGATTTTCGAGCGAACAAGTTTTCGAGCCAATGCGCGAGATTAAAGTGAATCCTGCTAGGAAAGCTCGGATTCATATCCGTACAAGTTGGACTATCATTTAGGTTAAAGACCACCGGGAGCCCTGTTTTGCGCTGCAGCATCAATCCGATCAGGCCCGTTGAATAGGGCATCATGAAAACGAGAATGAGGTCGGGCTTGTGTTCTTTGATCAATTCGAGCGCTTTGCGGTAAGCGGGTAATACCCAGAAGACATATTGATCTGGCCACATGAACAAATTGACCAGTTTTGCCATTCGTACTTTACGAAACCATTGTATGAGCCCCTGAGGGGTTCGAGCTGGTATGTGATGAATGGTAACAGATTCACCAACTGCCGCTTCTTCAGCAGCTGTAATTGCTTCTATGTCCCAATCGTGCTCTAACTTCTCCAACATGTATGTGATGCGAGAAGCTAAAGGATACGTCTCTGGTGGAAATCGAAAAGATATGCACAACAGTTTTCGTTTCATGGTCCAATCAATGCAGCTCTAACTCTAATTCGAGAATATCTTCCGAAATCGCTGTTTCGTTTTATCAAACGGTTTAAATGCTATTTGATAAGCACGCAAATGTTTATTTCGACGTTGTTGCCACTGGCAATAGGACATCTTGAGAAACAGCTTGGCCTGATCTATGCCGGCCATTCGCTTTCCTGTAAGTTCATACCCGAACTGCTTCATTTCCTTCTCACAGACGGCCTCTACATTTGCGATGTCCTTTGCAGCAAGCCCGTTTCTCCATTTATCCACACTCACCGTTGTTATCGGTTTTGTCAGCGTTTTTACGCCTCCCAAGTCCTTAGAATGAGGATGGATATTAGATCTGGACTTTTGGTAAAACTCAAGCATTTCCTCGTCGAAAGGCTCATCCAGAAATGCGCATAGGTTCTTCGTCGTTGTTTCTACATCAGCAACCAGATCTTCGTATTTCAAAATATAGCGCCGCTCTTCAGGCACATGGTTCATCACCAATTGATACCCTTTCGTTGCTGCTTGTAGCCAGTTGAATGCATTTAATACACTATCGTCCTGAAACCGGGCAAAGCGATTCATTGAAAACACAACAGCACGTGGATCACGGACGATGTAAACAAACTTGGTTTTCGGATACATCTCCTGGATAATATCCACATAAAAGAGGTTTTTAGGCGTTTTTTCTCCCCAAACTGTTTTACCCTCTTTCTTCGCCCAGGCATCCATCGTCATTTGAAAAGGCCTGGCCAGATCTGGGGCGCCTGAGGTTACAATCTCTTCTTCTAACTGCTCAACATCGATCCCCTCCAATGCAACTTTCTTTTTCTGCAAAAACCCTCTTACAAACGTTCTGTAGTCATCTGTCCCAAGTGTAAGAGACTTCCAATTTTCCAGGTCGGTAAATCGAGCGCATCGTTCAAAATAAGCCAATTCTTTGGGCACTCCGATATTCGGATGAGCATTTAGTAACAAGCGCAACATGGTCGTTCCGGACCGGCTTGCTCCAACAATAAAAAATGGTGCCCCCATGGGTTACTCCTGATTAGTTGACTTATTTTTTGAGGTTAACCTTTGATTGAGATTCCCCTCTAAGCTCCTTACGAAAGGTTCGAGCTCCAGCTTTCGCAGCTTTAAACAACAGGCTTTTTGTGCGGCGGGCATTCACTGTATAGTCTAACAATGCATGCTTGCATCCTTGCACGAATGAAACAGAGGTCTCGGCAGGCTCATAACCTAATTGCTTAAGCTCTTTTCCTGCTAATCGATTAAATCGCTGATGCTCAAAGTTAGACCAGGAATCCCAGCGGTTCTTGGCTACTAACTCAGTATCCTTCTCTTTTGGAGTCCATGTGACTTTATCGCCCTCTTCTTTCATGTAGGAAGAGCCATATATCGGTGTGTCGAGAGCAGCCTCGAAATCATACTGACCCGCATCAAGCGCCAAGAAGTCGAAAACATCATTGAGCACGTCAACGGTATTCACGTTCAGTGATTCATACCGTACAATTTTAAACCGATCCTTAAACTGTTGATTGTTCTTTTCAAATTTGAGAATACTTCTGCTTGCTTTAGCCCATTCTCTCGAAGCCGTTTCGAAATTCCATCCAAAACCGGACATACCTGAAGCAACGACCGACCTTCCATCACGAACGATGATCAGAAGCTTCGCATGAGGAAAGAACTCAAAAAAAGAATCAATATTCGCAACGCTTGGGGTTTTGGTAACAAAGCGTTTCGCTTCTGTCAGATTGGATAAAAAATTGGATATCCCAACACCAATGTTACTGGAAAGAGGAGCTACAAAGTCAGAATCTGCTCCCCAATGGCCCCATTGCCATTTCAATCTCTTTGTGAAGGTGCTCAACCAGTAACCATGATGCAATACATAGTCTTCCCGTACAGGCGTCGTATTTATGGCACCACAAACTGGATGCTGGCATAATAAGCGATGAAGAAAGTTTGTGCCGCTTCGTGGCATGATTCCCATGATGAAAATGGGAGCATCATCGGTATCAGATAGGGTGGATAAGCTATGTAGATGAGTTACACTCATAGTAGGCATACTTCTGGGCTAAACGTCATACCCAAGTCCTTCAGCAACGTCCTTGATATATGGACGAACCTTGTCCTTGCTGGCTTCTGTCCACTCGAAAGACAAGCCGTTAAAGTGGGCTTGGGCGTTCATTTTTCGTCCCATCACCTGACGTATCTCCTCAAGAGTAGGACAAGGTGCCCCAACAAATTCAAAGATTTCTTTATAGGTTTTCTCGTTTGCACCAAAAAAAGCTTTTGCCGGCAACTCTAATTTTCTTTCGGCAGGTAGCGAATCAAAAAAATCTTTCGCCTCTTTATTGATTCTTGCCCAACGCCAGGCTTCTTTTTCTAAGGGCTCCATAGATTCCCACGTATCGAAAAAGGGCTCTTCTGGTCGTGGGCGAATACGAGCAAAGTTCCACGCTTTGCCTGGCCCCTGATAGGCCCCTCTTTGCATTCCGGACCGTATCACTTTGTAAGGATCGCGATGGGAAAAGATAAATTTACTGGCTGGGAACGCTACTTTAACAGCATCTGCCAAATACGTAAGGCGATTATTAGACTCAACATACACCTTCCCTTCCGCATTTGCGCCCAACACAAAATCATCTCTGGTGGCGAGTGCAAAGGGGCCCCACTTCTCTATCCAGCCTTGCGAATTTTTATCCATGTAAGCATCATATGATGCCTGGACAAGCCTGGGTGCAGGTTCATGTTGGGCGACAATGTGCGGGGAAAGCCTTAAAAGGGCAGCCAATGTTTGGGTACCTGTTCTCCCCGTTGACAATGCAAAAACACACTTCATCCCCTCCCATTCTCTCTCATATGCTCTCCCAAGCGTAAGATTTAGCTCCCTCTTTTTTGAGCGATTCTCCTGCTCAATAAACCGCTTCAAACGCCCCTGAACTTGATCGAGAGTTTTATTGGCCTTACGTGCTATCTGTCTAGTCAGTGGTTCCATAAAGTATTCAAATGTCGCTCAACCAGACGGGCTATTTATTTTGATTCTGTACGCTACCGTCCTCAAGATCATAAGATACTTCTAACGGTAATACGGCTTTATCCTCCAGGCTCAGTTGGTATTGCAAGGCATGAAACTCCCACAGCTTACCTTTGAGATCAAGCAGGTCGCTATAAATTCCTTGTTCAACAACAACCCCTTTGTCCAGCACTACAACCCAATCCGCATTCTCAATCGTTGAGAGCCGATGCGCGATCGCAATAACCGTACGCCCTTTCATCAACTTCTCGAGTGAATTCTGAACCAGGCGTTCAGAGACGCTATCCAGAGCACTCGTAGCCTCATCAAGAATCAAAATATTCGGATCTCGTAGGAGTGCTCTAGCAATGGCTATTCGTTGCCGTTGTCCACCGGAGAGGCGTACTCCTCGATCACCCAGAACGGTATCAAACCCTTCTTCCATGTCCTCAATAAAGTCTAGTGCATTTGCCTGACGAGCCGCCTCATAAATGCGATCTTTCTCTACATCGTCCATTCCATAGGCTATATTTGCCCATACAGACTCGTTGAAGATGAATGTACTCTGGCTAACCACTGCAATTTTCTCCCTCAACGTATTCATCTTTGCATCTCTTAGATCAACCCCGTCCCACAAAACGGCACCTTCTGTAGGATCATAAAATCGAGGTATCAAATCCACTAACGTTGATTTCCCAGCTCCAGATGCTCCAACAATCGCCGTCGTTTTGCCACATTCGATTTTGATATTTACATCTGCTAGAACCTTTGCATCTTCCGTATAGGCGAACGATACGTCTTTAAACTCAATGCTCTCTTTTAGTGGTTCTATGGGCTGATCACCGTCCTTGAGATAAGGCTTGTTATCCACTCTTAACAGATCGGCTACGTTGATGAGTGATCCACGCAAACTAGCCCACATGCCACGCTGTTTGTTGAGCTCATTGATTAATGGCATCATACGTAGCAGTGCAAAGAGAAAGGCCAATAGGAGCGCAATATCAAGCTTCCCTGGAAGCACATAATACTGGGTGGCAACCAAAATAATTCCGATTAGAATAGTGCTTATAAAGCCCTGCGAAAGCGGCCCTACTTTCAAACGCTCCCACCCGTTTTTTATCATGGCATCTGCAAGCCGATCAATGGCTACCCCTAATCGCTTACGCTCATAGGCTTGCGTATTAAATGAAGTGATCGTGCGCACACCATTGATTAGCTCTGTAAGAGCCGATGTGAATTGCCCGCTTGCCGATGTCACTTTTTTCCCGCCCTTTGTAATCTTGTTGATAAGGCGTGTAAGCGTTAAGGAAAGAACGACAAAGAAAACCAGGATGATCAGGGATAGCTCCCAGGATACATAAAGCATGAATGTTATGTACACAATCATTAGCGTCCCCCTAATGATCACCACATTAATTACCTGAAATGATTGAATGACCCTACTGATTTCGGTCGTCAGGCTATTAATGATTTCTCCAGAGCGAGTTTTGGAATAGTACCTAAGTGATACTGAAAGGAGTTGATGTACGATGCGATTTCTCAACTCCATCACATATTTAACTCGTGCTATTGTAGCAAAGGCCTCAGATAGATAGCTAAATCCCGAACGGCTCCAAGAAGCAAGCAGAATGATACCACAGATACGGTATAACCGTTCAAGACGTGGTTTGTCTGAACCTAAGATATATACATCTACAAAATCCCATCCGGTTCGAAAGGACTCGCCAGAATCGCTTCCTATATTTCTTAAGAAAGGAACCAGCAAACCTATGCTGAATCCCTCTGAAATGGCAGCTAAAATCGAAAAAAACAGGGTGATTCCCAGAAAGTACCAATACTTCCGAAATACACCCAGTAAAACACGATTCTCTCTACTGATTGATCTTCTTGCTACTGAACGGATGGTCATGCTACCCTAGAAGGTATTCTACACTTGAATTCACACATTGTGTGCCCATGATAGGCTAAGCGTGAGCGATTTACTTACACCTTTTGTTCGTTAAGCCTGCGCTGAATCACTACATGGCTCTACTCTTTTAGAGTATTCGGCTAAATCCAATACAAACCTAACTATTCGCGGCGAATTAGAGCTGTCTGACGCGAATTATCAGTAAAACTATCGATCCTACTGCCGCTATCGCGGAAAAAATGGTCTGAAGATTAAACTTATCTTTTGTCACAGTCTCCACAAGCAATAGATCTTCTTCCATTAAGGGAGGCGCTGGGGCAGCTCCTGTTAAAAAATCAGTCATCTGTGCCTTATAAATCTCATCTCTGCGCTCGCCTCTTTTTCTATAAATACTGAGATACATGGTCTGCTTAACAGAGGCATCAATATTCCCAAAATTGGCAATTTGGGCCGCTGATAACAACTCTACTGGATCTACATCTTGCTCTACCTTCCATATGCCTGGTGTAGAAGCTGTACCCCATACATAGATTAACATGGTAGGGCGTCCTGGGCGGGCAAAATCAGTGATCCGTCCCTCATCCTGTGCATATACTTCAGTTTGAAGGGCAGTAAATACTAATAATAGGGCCCACAAACACTTCAATAATTTTTTATTATTCATTCTCTTTAATTGACATCCTTCGCCTCGTGAATTGCCTAAATCATTATTAATACGCCAATGGCATTCTCCTCAGACGTCAGACCGTTGATTAAAATCTACACAGTGCGTGGCTTGGAAGTAATTCTATGCAGTAGATAATTCGGAGCTATAGCCATAATCACTGTCATATCCATAAACAGAATATCCCCTCATCCCTGCTTTCCGTGCATCAAATTTATTCAGAATGACACCGGCAACATTTATACCAACTGCCTCTAGGGTCTGCTTCGTGACGCTTAGTGACTGCCTGTCCGTTGAATTTGCATTACACACAACTACTGTAGCATCACAAAGAGTGGATATGACTACCGCATCGGTTACAGCGAGAACCGGCGGTGAGTCAATAATTATTGTATCAAATATTTCTCGCAAGCTATGTAATCCATCTCTAAGAACGGAAGACCCAACCAATTCTGATGGCCTTGCAGAGGATGAGCCTGCGGGTATAAAGTGAAGATCTCTAATACTCGTCTCAAATTCTTCGAGTAGAAACTCGCCTGGATTCATAAGAAGGTCAACCAATCCAGGAGCTCTACTCACACGCAGCAACTCATGGCATGATGGCCTTCGCAAGTCAAGATCCACCAGGAGGGTTTTTCTGCCACTCTCTGCCATAGTAGCGGCTAAGTTTACCGAAGTAACGGATTTTCCGTCTCCTGACTCAGGACTGGTAATAAGTACCACTTGAGGTGGACTTTCTTCGTACAAGAAGTCAATATTCGTTCTTGTCAACCGGTAGTTCTCTGCAATTGAAGAGGCCGGCTGTAATACCGATATCAAGTTGGTGCTCAACGAACTGCCGTGATACTCTACAAGTTCGTTCCCACCAAATGAAGCCTTAATTTCCTGCTGCATTTCAGGTATCACACCAACCAGGTTGAATCCGAGCTCTTTTATGTCTGAAGGTTTGCTAATTCTTCGGTCAACGGCTTTCCGCACAAAGGCGATACCAGTACCAAAACAAATTCCGATAATTATCCCAATAACCAGGCTTTGAGACAGATCGCTACCAACCGACATTGCACCACGCGCTTGCCTGACAATCGAAACATTCCCAATTTCAGATTCTAACGCAATTTCCGTCTTCTGCAATTCTTGTTGTAGCGTTCTATACCATTGATCTACAACCGCACGCCGCCGTTCGATATCTTGTTGCTGCAGTGTTCGGCTTGGAATCAGCTCTAGCTTATTCCTGATTTCAGCGACACGCCTGGTTAGTACGTTGACATTGAGAACAAGCTCATTGATGAGCAACTCTTTCTCAACGATTTTGCCCCGAATCTGAGTTGCATAACTTAATGGCTCTAAACCAGGAGTTGAGCTACTACCACCTGCCAGCGTCTCGCTAACCAATTGCTCGGCCAACTGATTCTTTTGTTTCTCTAGGTGATCAATGCTGTCTACAAGATCTTTTAACTCGGGGATTTCATCTTCTCTGCCCCTACGCGTAGGGTCGTAGATGTAAAACTCTTCGGCCTTTATCTTTAGCTCAGCAATTCTACTCTGCAGGGCTTCAATCTCCTTTTCTACGCCTGAACTTACTTGCTGAACCAGGTTCTTTCCTACCCGCTCGTATTCGCCCTCCAAATGCACCAGGTTGCTTCGTTCAGTTTCTAGTTGTAGTTGCTGAGCTTCTAATTTTGCCTGCAGCTGACCAAATTGCTGAATCAAGAGCTCTCCCTGGCTCCCCTCTAACAAGGCTTCACCGGAACTCACAGAGGCTTCCCATTCAAAATCCAACTGCGTCAACTCATTCCGGCGTTCGTCAAGACGTGCTCTCAGGAAATCACGCGCATTTGCAAGGCGAGCCCGGCTTCGCTCCTGCTCCATCAAGCGGTATTCTTCAGCATAAATATTGACCAACCGAACTGCTTCATGTTTTGAAGGACTGACCGCTTTCATGTTGATCATACTCTGCTCAGCCGGCATAAACTGAACCATCAAACGTATCCTCAACGCAACTTCTTCCATCGTTGGCTGAGCCCCATATCCATGAAGAGCAGAAAATAGGGTATCTGACCCAAGCCCATTTGCGGCATCTCTCAGGCGCTGGGCAACACGGCGATTTAACTCTCCAGAGTTAATCAGAAAACTCAGTTCATCCGCTTGCGTCCGATCAGTGGTAATGGTTGAAATACGATCTAAAGGAGATGATTGCTGTTTGCCCGTATTGATCGAAACAAGGCTAGAAGCCTCATAAAGACGAGTTTCAGTTAATTTAAACGCTACTATCCCAGCCGAGACCAGGATACAAGTGAATAATATAATCCACTTTCCTTCACGTATTGTACTTACAATCTCACCAAAATTAATAGAAGTACCTTCCTCATTGCTAGGAGGAAGGGGTGGTAGATTGACAGCGTTATTAAATGCACGATCTGCGGGTACTATAGATTGATTAGATCGTTTTTTTGTATCCAGATTGCTCATAGTTTGAGATCAAAACCCCGAGGGTTATAGTATTGAAATTTGGTTTTGACCAATATTCTTGATCTACTTAATTATCTAAAGATGACTCTCTCAGTAGGCCACGAATACTCGTTTCTTATTAACTAGCCCCATTCCCAGTTAACACAACCGGGATAGTTTTTAATAAAATGTATATGTCTAGCGCTAACGACCATCGCTGCTGGTAATTCACATCAATGGTCACTCTTTCGTCAAAACTCAATTGATTTCTCCCAGAAACCTGCCAGAGTCCTGTTACTCCTGGTGAACACTTTAATACTTCAGTCTCGAAACCTCGCATATTGGGCAACTCACGTGGAATGTAGGCACGTGGACCAACCAGACTCATGTCACCTCTAATTACGTTCCAAAGCTGTGGAAATTCGTCCAGGCTGTAGCGTCTGAGCATTTTTCCGATGGATGTAATGCGTGGGTCATTACGAAGCTTGTGAAAAATCTCGTATTCTTGTCTCAATACAGGATCTGCTGCTAAAAGCTCTTGAAGCTTTCTTTCAGCATCCAAATGCATGGTTCTAAACTTCAACACTTTGAATGACTTACCATTCTTCCCCATCCGCTCCTGTTTAAAGAAGATCGGCCCTTTTGACGTAAACTTGATTCCCACTGAAATAGCAATGAAAAGTGGAGCGCTCAGGATCAACCCTATCGTAGCCCCTACCAGGTCAATGAGACGTTTAAATATCAACCGCACACCATCCCACTGCGTATCTTTTGCGACTCTGTTTACAGTGCCACTTTTGGCACCTGCTTCTCTTAGCCGGATGAATCCATCGGCGCCGACTGAAGGCACGAAGATCTGCTGGAATACATCTGCTTCTTTGAGATAAGAAACGAATCTGGTCCTTTGCTCTTTTTCCAAAGCTACCACGACACTGGATATTCCATGATGCCTGGTAATTGCTTGCAACAAAGAGTCGTCTTCTAAAAGAGGGAGATAATGCGTAAACGTACCTTCCGTATTTTGAAGCAAATGGGTTGGGCTAATGCCCCATTCTTGACGCCGTTGTAATAGCGTAATCACCTGATTACCGACTTCTGAATCTGAGATAATCAAGGTAGATTGCCCCCACCAGGCCGCTCTTGAGAAAAGGAGACGCGTTAACACCCTTAGAAAAGGCACCAACACCAAAACCAGTGGAGTGGCTATACAAAGCCAGAGAACCATCCCAACCTCAAAATGAGGGATAAACAATACAGGCACACATAAACCGCCTATTACCGCTATGTTTGCCTTTGTAAAGGAGGAAATCTCGTATTCCGGCTTAAGCGACACGGTACGATATAAACCAAAACTCAAATAGGCCAAAGGAAAGAGTAGAAACGATAAAACAAGCGGCCTTAAGTCGGGTAAGGTTAAATCAGTCGCCATACCAATAATAATCACAATATTGATTACCGAGCATAAAGCGACGATATCTGAAAAAAGAAGCGTTAATCGCGTAAGCCAAGCAATGGTTGACTCACCTTCGGATCCGGTAAGATCTTTTGCTAAAGTTCGAACCTGACCTTGCGCGGTTACCTCTTTGGGAGCAGCTAGTATGTCTTCGACGTATACTTTCACAAATCTATTCTTCTAGTTGCTGTCACTTGACATGAAGTCGTTGTAAACACGACTAACCATGTGCTGAAACTCTGTTTTGAATCGCTCTCCTGAAAATCGGAGTGCGTTTTCTCGAATGCGAGAATGACTGAGTTGGGGGTAAACGCGCTCTAGCTGCTCTATAGCAGCCTGCACGCTCGCTTCAGTTTGTTCGTAGAAAAACAACCCTGTTTCTCCAGGGATTACTGTTTCTGTTGCTCCACCTTTTCCGAATGCGACCACTGGAGTGCCGCATGCTTGTGCTTCAACAGGCACAATTCCAAAATCTTCTTCTGCAGCAAATAGAAACGCTTTTGCGTGCTGCATATAATTCTTTAAGTCCTCAAAGGGCACATGCCCAAGCATCTTGATATTTGGCGTAGCCCTGGCAACTATCTTGTCATAGTCAGGTCCATCCCCTATTACGACGAGTTGCTTGTCTGGCATATCCCTGAAAGCCTCAACCAACAAATCAATTTTTTTGTAAGGCACCAGCCGCGAAGCAGTCAGGTAAAAGTCTTCTTTATCCTCGCAGAGTGTAAACGCACTCGTATCTACAGGAGGATAAATGACCTCTGCTTGCCTTCTGTATGTTTTCCAGATCCGACGAGCTACAGTTTTTGAATTAGCTACGTAATGATCGACTCTGTTTGACGTAGACACATCGAAGAGCCGAACATAATGCAGGATGAGTTTCGCCATCAAGCCTTTAAGCCCTTTTTCAAGCCCACCCTCTTTCAGGTACTGGAAATGCAAATCCCATGCATAGCGAATTGGGCTATGAACATAGCTTATATGAAGTTGATTTGCAGTAGTGAGAACCCCTTTTGCAGCTACATAGCTCGACGAAACAACGATATCGTGAGAAGTGAGATTAAATTGCTCTGTTGCAAATGGGACAAATGGGAGATAGAATCGATACTTACTCCGCGCAAGTGGCAGCTTCTGGATAAACGATGTATTCACTGACTTGCCCTGCAGAAAATCCCTTTGGTCAGGCGGGAGAAAATCGATCAAGCTAAACAGCTCACTTTCGGGCAGGACGTGAATCATCTGCTCTAATACACGCTCTGCTCCCGCATATACGGGTAACCAATCATGCACGATGGCAGTACTGACATGATTTGGCAGCGGCTGTACGACAGCATCAGAAGAACCAGGTTCTTCTTGATAATGAGGCGGATGTAAAACGCGAACATTGCTGTACATAAAGTAAGCCTTTAGAATAGAAGCCGTTAATAGATCTAAGGATGATTAATGTACCTTTATCGATGTGCTGTCAAAGTAGTACAAAATTCGGGCTCACTAAACTAAAATCGGTTTCGATTCTATACTTTGTATGTCACGAAAATGTGATCATTTTAGATATGCTTCTTCCTCCCTCCTCTAGCATCTATCCACTTCCCCTTTCCGGGATGAAAGCAGCATCATATGGGCCAGTATTATGTCCTTTCACTCTGCACACCTTTCCTTACGACACAATCAAAAGGTACAACCAGATCTAAATGATCACTGTCACCGAATGGAACAAGGGGAACGCCCATCAGGAGTTATCTTATGAAGAGTTATGAGCCAAAAGTAACCTATTATTTCGGCACATATATACATCCCCTTAATTGAGTAAATAGATTCTATATAGAATTCACTTACTAAAGCTACATTGGGGCTGCTGATAACTCTTAGGGTATGGGGTTAGCGGAAATAGCATCTTCTCTTCCATGCATCCATTGAATGGCATACTGCATCAAAGCAGACACAGAATCCAGACCGAGTTTTTCCTTAACCCTTCTGCGATAGGTCTCAACGGTTTTTCTGCTCAAATTAAGCCGAGAAGATATTTCCCTGATATTCAGTCCTTCTCCTAACATTTCGAAGATGGCCATCTCGCGGTCTGTTAGTTTGCCGACGATAAACCCTTTTTGCTGCTCTTTTACCACTTTGCCCAGAATACGAGACGTCATGCGACGGCTCAGATACACTTCTCCCCGCATCACGCAACGGATAGCATCTACAATATTCCGAGTAGGTTCGCTTTTAGACAGATAGCCTAATGCTCCAACATGAATAGCTCTCTCGGCATAGGCTAACTCATCGTACATAGAATACACCAGTACCTGTACACTTGAGTACTGGGCACGTATTCGCTGAACGAGGTCTAATCCATGCGCATCTTTTAGGGAGATATCGACAATGGCTACATCTGGGGTAGTGTCTGATATGCATTGAATGGCTTCGGCAGCCGATGAAGCCTGCCCGCATATTTCCATATCAATCTTGTCACGAACGGTAAAAGCTAATGCCTCTCGAATTGCAGGGTGGTCGTCCACTACCAGAACACGTATTTGCCTGGAAAAGACGTTATTGACAGTCGTGGGGGGTAATGATCCATAACTTGTTTGCACACTCACACGATTTGCACTTAATACGTCAGGACTCTATGCACACTGTCAAAACATGCGTTTGCTACATGTGCTAAGATAAAGTACCGACAGATTGCACTCTTCGACTTGAGATTTTCTAATTCCTAGAAAATCTGCCTGGAACTGCGGGGGTAACTACAACAGGTTTAGGCACTGTTACATTTTCAGGCCCAGGCGATTTAAGAAACTATTATACAGAAATCTATTATCGCTCCACCTTTTGTGGATAGGTCCTATGTAGTTTTAGCGCATGTGTATGTACTGTAAGTAATGGAGATGCTATAAGCCTTGAAATATCAATGACATAATCAAGATAATTATTGACCTTCCCCTGGGACCTCTCCCTGCCCGTATCTCCATTGTACAGCATACTGAAGCAATTCTGCAACCGTATCGAAGTCAAGCTTTTCCTTCACCCGACGTCTATACGTTTCTACTGTTTTACGGCTGAGATTCAATCTTTGCGTGATCTCTTGAACACTAAAACCTTCACCTAACATTTGGAAAACAGCCATTTCCCGATCTGTTAACTGATCTATAGCAAAACCTGGACTAGATGAACGACCGGTTGCGATTTTGCTTAACATTCTAGAGGCCATCCGCCGGCTCAAATACACTTCACCTTGCATGACGCTACGGATTGCTTCAACTACACTCTGAGTAGGCTCGCTTTTCATCAGATAACCTGATGCACCTGCACGAATCGCTCGCTCAGCATACACACTCTCGTCATACATTGAAAACACAACAACCTGTACATTTGGATACTGTGCTTTAATATTTTGAACCAGGTCCAAGCCATGCGCATCCTCTAAAGATATATCAATGATTGCGACATCTGGCTGTAGCTTCTCTACCAATTGAAATGCTTCGTCAGCAGTACTGGCTTGACCAACAAGTTCAATTCCCATCTTATCTGAAATGATATCTGCTATCGCTTCGCGAATAGCAGGATGGTCATCTACAACTACAACTCGAATTCGACCTACGGAAGCTTTATTCGTATCCATAATATTTGCGTTGCTATCGAGCGAATACATTCAATTACCTCTCATATCAGGGAGTAACTACTCCCTTCTTTTCTATATCAGTTAAACTATGCTTTCAAATATTTAACACTATCCTCTTCATTCGTACCGAACGTATCGGATAACTGTCATTTTTATAAACTAAAATCTTGATGATTTTGTCTAGTGAACAATTTGGGTCAATTCCTGACGAACGTGATTATCTCTGATCGTACACTGGACAGTCGTTCCATTCCTTACGTCTGAAGTGATTTCAAATTGTCCTTTTATTGTGCGCGATCGGTACTCCATGCTGTTTAGCCCTAGAGATTTACCTGTTCGAATCGTTGTATCGAATCCCTTCCCATTATCCTCTACCCTCACCTTAACCGTATCGCCCTCCAGAGCAAGAGAGATAATGATTTCGGTAGCCTCAGCATGCTTTAATGCATTATTGGTCGCTTCCTGGGCAATTCGATACAAATGCATCTTTGTTTCTCTCTCCCATACGTCAATCTTCTCACCCCATCTATATTCACAACTAATCCCTGGGAGAGCGTTTGTATTATGTGCTAGTTCATTGAGCGCCGTCGACAACCCTTCATAGAAAAGCTGGGTTGGCGTTAATCCTCGATATATCTCTCGAACACGAGTGGAAGCTTGCTCAGCAAAACTAGATATTTTCTTCGCGTGTGAATAATTCTCATCAGAATCAGGAAGTTTCCCTGCTAGATTTTGACTCAACATTCGCACTCCGGTAAGCAACTGTCCAACACCATCGTGAAGATCTCGGCCGATTCGTTGCTGCTGATCTTCAAGGGTTTCGACCATTTGCTGCTCAAGCCGAATACGCTCTGTAACTTCTACACAACTGCCCCAAATTCGAACAAGATGTCCATCCTCTTTCGTGCCCACTGCGTTGATAACAAAATATCTATTCTCTTTACCAGCACAAGCTACCGAATACTCATAGTTTAACAATCGATACCCTGAGCTAACGAATTGTTCTATCAGCGCAACTTCAAGATGAGGCATCGCCTCACCTATACTGTTTCCTTCTAGCTCTTCAGGTACCTTCCTTCCCAATAGAACGGCCATCACTGTATTGCACTCTGCAAACACGCCTCGTTTAGCAATATCGTTCACCTGAACGCGAGAGTCATCAGTGATAGCAACACCATGAGCAAGCTCAATACGCCAGATAGCTTCGGACGTTGTGTCGACAAAAGTACGATACCGCTCTTCGCTCTTTCTGAGAGCCTCTTCCGATATTCTACGCTCAAAATACGTAGACAATAAATCTCCTAGAACACTTAGAACCCGGCTGTCAGCTTCCTGCCACTCCGTTGGGCGGCCGCCGTATTCGACGCCTAAATACCCATGTAGCCGTCCTTGTGGTGAGAGGACGGGTACAGCTAGCGCAGTTTGCTCTTTGCTCGCTAAGGTTCTAGAAAGTTTTTTTCCATTCCACTTGCATACCAGGCGTTGCGCCGTACTGTCAACACCAGGCCCAAGATCGATGAATATATTTTCATCCGTAACGGGTGAGTCCCTCTTCCATACCCGGGGCAGCGTATTCGCGGCTTCTTTAAAAGGGACTTCCTGCAACAAATGTTTGTCAGCTGGAATTTCTACGAAGTAAACGGACTCTGCTCCAACCGCCTCTCCCATCAATCCCAGCAGCTGTTCGAAGTCGATGAGTGCATCTGAAACGAGTTTTTGCGAGGCCTCAACCAGTGCGCTCTCGACACGCAATCTATGCTCGATACGAAGTTCTTGCTGCCGGTTCACGGTAACATCTCGCAATACATCACGATACACAGCAATAAAACCTTGCTCCTCGCCTTCATTCATCAACGATGTTACAGACATATTAACTTCACGTGTCCGCCAATCCTTCAATGTTAATCTATCACGACCAGACCATGCGCCTTTATCCTTTAAAATTGCGCGAATGACGTGATCTTTTTCAAATTCTATGGTTCGGTTGCGCGTCAATGTTGATAGAGGTTGCCCTAACACTTCATCTCTTCTGAGCCCAAAAATCACTTCAGCACTTTTATTGAAATACTGAACAGTGCCAGACTGATCAATGGCTACAATAGCCTCACTTACTTGAGAGAGGATACTTGATTCAAGCCCAAATCGATCAATCTCTGATTTTGGTACAGAGATCGGCTCAGTATCTGATTCCGTCATAATTGAATCACTCTTTTCTATAATGCGACCCAACTCCATAGAGAATTTCCTTATTTCCTGTTCACTCTGGAATGTATGTCCAATAGATGATTGAATACTCTCCAGACCTAAAATACCCCAATATTGCTCACCCACTAAAATCGGCACCAAAAGCAGCGACTTTATTCCTGCTTCGAAATACTCCTCAAACACCTCTCTCTTTATAGGGTACGAATGCCCGCCAATTATGTGGCCTGATTCCAGCAACGCATGCCAGAATGGATAATAACGATACAAGATATAAGGATCTTTTGAAAGGCGACCCACATCTCTAAATCGAGAAGATCGCCATTCACATATCGTTTCAATCTGACACTGTTTGACCCAGGTACGAAATGAGGCGAAGCGCGACATGTAGATCCGATCCACCTGCAATGCCTTTCCAATCGTCCCCAAAGCCGCACGAAATCCTGCAATAGTTCCGCGGTGAATCGCTAACTGAAACTGGGCGGCTGAAAACCCCCAAGATATCAATGCCTGTACTTTTCCAGGAGGGCATACTCGTTCCATCTGATCCGCTTCCGAATCAACTGCCCAATCGTGCATGGTGTTTGGCATGAGCAACTTTCAATATGAAATAGAACAAACACTATGTGTCTTTGGAACGCCAAGAAGAGTAACCTGATTTATGACCACCCCTCCCATTAACTTTTCCTCTTTAATCAAAGCCTGTGCCATTATTACATCGTTTATGTATAAGCCTATACGAAATACGTATATAACATACACGTTGTGATAGTCGGTGGAATGCGTACTATATAGATCGGCATTTCCACCATTTTCATAAGAGGAACTGAGTAATTACGTATTTAAGTAGCTTTTTGCCCACAAATCTTGGAATGAATATCCTTCTAATCTACATACCCATCCTAAAGGGCACCGCAAAATATAATTCGGTATTAAAAGGGTCTGTTTATTCCTCAATATGCCAACGAACAGAGCGAGCGTGTTTCTCATTGTGAGACTGTCTCACCAGATCCGTGTCATCTTTACTGACCTGGTGCTCCTTTTATTCGGAAAGGATTCCGAGTTCGTATTACTCAGTGGGGGGGCATAATTATTGAGATCTATTTTAGAATTGCATGTAGCTTTATGTGTCACAGCTCTGTGGTGTTTCCATAACAACACTATCCTCAGAATATTTCATATGCACTGTTATTTAGTGCACTTATTCGTAACGAATACCATAGTAGATTCCAACTACAAGATTGTATTCCACTTCTACATTAATGACTGCCAGCGTACGCAACGAACACCAACTTCTTTTTGCCAGCTCACAAGCATTGCATCAAATTGATCAGTGGGATTCTATTTCACTACTCGAAACTCAAATCGATTGGCAGTATATCTACTCCCAAGCCATTCAACATCGCACCGTTCCACTTCTACAATACTTCTTAAAAAAGCATCCCGAATTTCAAGTACCAGAAAAGATAACGACCGCAATTGATCAATACGTCCATCGACAAGCACTTGCGAACATCTTTCAAACAAACGAACTCCTGCGCATTCTAACTCGATTGGAAAGCGAACACATAGATGCCATCCCTTTTAAAGGGCCTGTTTTGGGTATGCATCTCTACGGCCAACTTAGCTACAGAGCATTTGGTGACTTAGACATCTTAATTCATAGGGAGGACTTTTTTAAGGTCAAAGAAATCCTCATTGAAATGGGATATCTGCCCTTTAGAACGTTATCCAAGAAAAAAGAAGCAGCATTTCTGGATACTCAAATGGGATATGAATTTGTTCGCAATGATGAGCGATGTGTGATAGAAATTCACTGGTCGTTACTGAGTCGAGTTCATGCATTTAGTATTCCTGATAATGACCTGTGGAACAGTAAGAAAGCGCTCAAAATCCAAAATAAACTTATTCCTACATTAGACGACAAACATCTATTCATTTATTTGTGTGCTCATGGGACCAAGAGCTTCTGGGCCAGGCTAAGATGGATCAGTGATATCGCTGAAATGATTTCCTTGCAATCAAAAGGGCCTGAAGTATCATCGTGGTGGTCTGCAGTACTACAATTAGCCGCTTCGTATAACAGTGTCCGGATGGTACACCTGGGCATTTATCTGGCGCACGAACTCCTAAATGCACCTGTTCCAAGAGAAATTCTGAAAGAAGCTTCCGAAGACAAGAATGTGCTTTTCCTCTTCAATCGTGTCACTAACGCTCTTTTTGTCCCCCCAGAAAAAAAGAAAAGTGTTCTTAAACCTATTTCTTTTCACCTTTCAATGAGAGAGCGCTTTAAAGATAAAAAGCCGTATATAAGCCACGTAATAAAGCTATGGTTCTTCCCAAGTAAAAAAGACGAAGCCTTTGTAAAACTCCCCTCCCAACTCTCGTTTCTTTATGTCCTCGTAAAACCACTTCGTATCGCGTCTCGGGTTTTATCCAAAAAAGCGAGATGAAACGACTCTATTTGGACACGTGCAAACTTTACGACACATACAATCCAACAAAAGCGCACTAATATTGCGCAGAATACCTACAGGGTATCTAAATTATTATACTAGATTATCGCTATTCGTCCACAACTAGCATTTCAATGGAACATAGAAGACAGACATCTGCACTTTCAAGACACGTAAATTATACTGTACGCGTTCTTGGAGATAGTATGCTACCCGATTATGGCCCTGGTGAGGTTTATAACTACATTCCAACAGATCATGTTTTCTATGATGGGATCTATGTAATCGTCATTGACGGCTGCGAAATGATCAAACAGGTGCAGCGTATGCCAGGAGGTGTTTTACGCATCTCGAGCCTAAACGAACGATACGCCCCCTTCGAAATCGAAGAAGCCAATCCTGCTGTCCAGGTACTCGGTCACAACCTCCATATTGGAAACGCTCCAGAGTTTTTGTTCAGGGCTCATTAACCCTTCCTGAATACTTCCAAGTCTAAATCCTAACCTCGAATTCAAGGACCATCCTGAACCTTGAACTTAAGGCTAGTACTTCAGTACATTCGATTTATCCTTCCACCAAGTGCACTAAATCGGCTGTATGACTAACAAAGAAATTGCCCGCATCCTGAAGAGTACTTCTGCGATGATTGATCTCACTGGAGGAAATCCACATCGATCGCGTGCAATGAGTAATGCAGGAAGAACTATTGAACGCCTGGAAGAGCGCGTCCCCGATCTCGTAGCATCCAATACCCTCACTTCCATTCGTGGAATAGGCAACGGGCTAGCAGCTCAAATTAAAGAGATTATCGAAACTGGGACATTTGAAGCTCGTGAAGAATTGCTAGGCGCAATTCCTGTTGGTGTGTTGGATGTGATGCGTGTTAAGGGACTGGGTGCAAAAAAAGTACGCGCTCTGTGGCAAAAACTAAATATCATTTCTCTCAGTGAACTAGAACATGCTGCTGCATCTGGGAAACTAGCTACACTCGACGGTTTCGGTGAAAAAACAGCTGCCAATATCCTACAAAATATTCAGCTATTAAAAACCTATTCGAATAAACGTAGATACGCAGATGTAATTACATTTCTCGATCCCTTCTTAGATGCTATTCGTCTTCATGAGCCGATAACCGCCGTTTTTTATACGGGAGATTTAAGAAGAAAAATGGAGACCATCGATTGGATGGACATCGTCGTAGTATCAGAGGCTTCCAGTGAAGTCATGGACATTCTGACTACTGTGTTTGAACCTGCTGAACCCTTTATACTGACTGATAATCGCATTGAAGGAACGCTCTCAAACGGCCTACCACTCCGAGTGTATCTGTGCTCTCCCAATAATGCCGGAACAGTTTTATGGCAAACTACCGGTTCGGCATCTCATTGCTCCTCGTTTATCGACACCTATGGAATGCCCGGCGAGGTATCCGATGAGTCGTCCATTTTTGAACTGGCCGGCCTTTCTCTAATACCTCCGGAGTTGCGTGAAGGCACTACTGAACTGGACCATGCAAAGCAACAAACTCTCCCAACCCTGATTACTAACGAAGACCTGAAAGGTACGTTACACAACCATTCCACCTACAGTGATGGGGCTCATACGCTAAAGGAAATGGCCGATCGCGCGCTTTCTATGGGATTATCCTACTTTGGGATATGCGATCACAGCCGATCCCTGGTAATAGCTAATGGCTTGTCTATTGAACGAGTCGCCAATCAGCAAGAAGAGATTTCTCAACTCAATGCTGCGTACAAAAATTCTTCGGCCACTCCGTTCAAAATATTTAGTGGAATTGAAAGCGATATACTTGCCGACGGCTCACTTGACTATCCAGACGAAATATTAGCTAGCTTTGACTTTATAGTTGCAAGTGTACATACCCGCATGAATATGACTGAAGACGAAGCAACCGAAAGAATCATCAAGGCCGTTGAAAATAAGTACACCTCGATTTTAGGTCACCCCACAGGGCGAATATTGCTTGTTCGTGAGGGCTATCCCATAAATTATACACGTGTTCTCGATGCATGCGCAGCTAACGGTGTTGCGATAGAACTTAATGCCAACCCATATCGACTCGACCTGGATTGGCGCTGGATCCAGGAGGCAACGAGCCGTGGAATCCTCATTTCAATTAATCCTGATGCGCATGCCTTGGATGGATTGTATGATACCCAATGGGGCATTGAGGTTGCCAGGAAAGGATGGTTATCTGCTGATCAATGCCTCAATGCAATGCCTCTGGATGCATTCGAATCGTGGCTAACCTCTCATTAAATCGATGAGAAACCAGAAGCGAATTTCCTCAGATAGTTCAGGATGGATTGATGCAATTCGCTCCTTTTCAGCAACCTCTTGGGCTGCACTTTTGGTAGTAAGCATCATTCTATGTATCGCCCTACTCAGTTTTGTCGGCTTCACCATTTACCTGGCATATGGGTTTTCAAATACCCCACCGAAACATATTTCGGTCCCTACTTCACCTTCTGAATCTCAAATCACCTGGCACGAGAACGAGTTAGTATCTATCCAATCACAGGATCTTGAGGGTGCCTTAACAGCTCTCGGTATAGCCCACGCGTCTGCGTACCCCTGGCAAATGTATTTGTGGCGGCAAACGGCAACAGGCTCTCTGACAGAATGGTTTGGTTCAAACTTGCTCAGTGTAGATCAATTCTCGAAACGCTTACGACTCGCCTCTCTTGCCCAAGAGTCGTTCAATCAACTTCCAAAAGAACAGGCCCGTTTGTTAGAAGCGTATTCAGCAGGCATAAATGCGGTGTTACGTGACGCAAAACACATCAAACAAAACGAAGTCACATTACTTGATGTTGCCCCAGGCCTCTGGGAGCCCTGGCACAGCCTGGCTATCGAGAGACTGTTCGCTTGGTTGAATACCGACCTTCATAGCATTACTCAAGATTCGACCGGCCGCCTAATTCCAGAATGGAAATCGGTTGTAGAACACAACAAAGACCTCCAAGAATGGCTTCAACTGCATGGCTTTCAATACAGTATTGCTGGTACATGGCCATCAGACACCCTCTCACACTCCACAGTCTTTCATCGTTTTGTTCATGGCTCCTCGGCCATTCCTCTTTTTCAGGAAGCGAGCATCCGCATCGGAAAAGAGCCGGCAAAACATGTCGCCACCTTACCTGGAGCACTTATATTTCCTTCAGGGCAAACCGATGATTCCAGTTGGTTCATTCTTCCAACCAGCACGGCCGAATTAGCACTAAAAACCGACTCTCTTCCCCCAATAACAACACATGGCCGAATTAGGGGGCGCGATGGCAATGAGGTCCTACTCGTCCTTGAAAATTATGAAGGCTGGCTCTTGCCCGATAACCATGTCGCCCTTTCGGATTCAATGCCCGGGCTTTCATGGAAAGGGTTTTTTCCTCGAACTGATTTAGCAGCATATACGGGCTTTCTTTCGGGTCAAAATCAGCCGTTTAACTTAATTGATGGACATGGATTGATTACAAATGATGCCGGATGGACCCTATTAGGCACCCCGCCTTTTGTTCATCAATTACAATCAGGTGTTTTAATTGGAAACACGCCATGGTCCAGGTATCAAGCCTCCCGACTAAATGCCTTGCTTTCTGATCCACATCAGGCAAGCCCCGATCACTGGCCTGGAGATTGCCATAATAACTGGGCTGAAGAGCAAGCAACCTTTCTGCTCGAAGAATATCTATTGCGGCGCATTTCGTTTGACGAAGAGTATTCGGACGCTCTTACCTACTTAAGAAACTGGGACTACTCTTACACCCCTTCGAGTATTGGTGCAATTATTTTCGATACCTGGCTGCAAGAATTGCCAGACTCATTGTACAACAAAGTAATCCAGAAGGAATTATCGCCATCAGACACTTTAGCCAGAACCTACCTACAGAATAGCATTGCTTCCTTAAAGCATCGGTTTGGTGATGACCTGAGCAAATGGCGCCTTGATCTTACTAAACCCATTTACAGGCATTATCCAGCCTGGAATGCGGACTCCTTATTTTCGCCTTCGATCTCCCGCCTTTCGCATACCTTATTTGCGCCTCTCCGTTTTCCAGGGCGCGGCCATGCCTCAACACTATGCTGGGGCTCTTTTAAATCCAAAGAAGACCTGGAAGTATCAGCACGATGGGACGCCTGGACAACCACCATAAATGACAAAAGTGTTTACCAGTGGAGAAAACACGATACGTCTACTTCTTTTCTGGGTAGATACTTAATTTCCAACTCTCCAAGCAGCACCTATTCATTTGATATAAATCAGGATGCCGTTGCAGTCACTTTAGTGAATCAAGAATAGATATGTCCGTTCCTCTATATATTGGAATCGACGCAGGAGGTACAAAAACTGCAATTTGCGCCAGCACGTCTGAAGAGGCGATTGAGTTCTCGTTAGACGGCCCGGGGACAAATATCAGACGGGATGGACTCTCTGTGAGTTTATCTACTCTTATTGATCTCATCCATGCATTACCACAGCCCTCTGAGCCCACTTCAACCTATTTATGCGCAGGCATTGCAGGTGCGGGAAACAAGGAAATTCAAGCAGCGCTGAAGCAAAAACTTGCTGCCCACCTGGAAGTACCCACTTCAAACATCCAGGTGCGTACGGATGCGTCCGTTGCCTATTATGCTGCTCATAAAGATAGAAGTGGAATATTGGTTATCACCGGTACCGGCTCCATTATCTGGGCAAGAACCAAAACGGGGCACATGGTACGAGCTGGTGGTTGGGGAGCTCTACTAGGTGATGAAGGGGGTGGATTTCAGCTAGGCCTCTCCGCCCTACGGGCCCTATCCCATGAAATCGATGGCGGCCCCTCTACGTTGCTTAGTTCAATACTCTGTGATCATTATGGACTGTGTACTCCGTCAGACATACTGGACTTCACCTATCAACGAAAAAGCCACATCTCGACCTTGGCACCCTTCGTGATCGAAGCAGCAAAACAGAATGACCAAATCGCTCTGCAGATTATTGATACCCAAATATCTGCACTTGCCCAAAGTTTAAAGTTCTTGCTGCTCTCCCATCCACACGTTTCTCCTAATATCGTGTATATGGGCGGCCTGACTAATGATCCTTTTTACGTAGATGCCTTAAAACAGGGTCTTTCAGATGTTTATCCAGACGTGCAACAGTTCACTAAACTAAATCACCCCCCTGTTGAGGCAGCGTTTCACTTAGCCAGGCGCATGAACAACCAAGGAGAGGTATAACTCAATATATCCAACACCTTCTGTGGGTCATTAACTGCCTCTAAATGAGCATACACTGGCACATGGACATGAAAACATCCATGTTCAGATGCCCTGTGTTAGTCCTGCCTGCTAGTGCCTACCTGCTTTTTCATCTCTTCACGTACGGTGCGTAATTGATCGACCAGTGCCTTAATTTCGTCAGGGCCCTTTCCGTATTCAAAAGTGACACGCTTCGTACCAGATTCGTCCTGTATTTCTATCCACTCTGCACCACCATCTGCGCAGTCAGGGCAGCCAATTACATCCTCTAATTGACGAACAGTTGTTTCGTCAAGCGCTTTGAGCAAATCATTCCACAGCTCTTGATCTATCTCTCCCTCATAAAAACGCTCTGCAGGTTGGGGGCCTCCGGCTCCGGGAAGTGCTTTGAATCGAATTGTGTTACCATCCAGTTCAAGTTCATGGCGGCAGTAGCCGGCACAAAACCCGAAAGACTCCCCACTTCGAATAACTAATGGTACTTCTCCCTGTGATTCATCATTAAATGGGAGCGCATCACATCCGTAGAAAGCCAGCAGAATAAAGAAAAGAAGATACATTTTCATTGAGTAGGTAATCCGTTAATTGATGGGGCTTTTTTGTTGGACATTTGAAAGAAACCAATTATTCCAACATGAGGGGTATGGGCTAGTATTTCATACTTCAATAGGAGTTCCTTTATAAGAATACGATCAGCCCGATACAAAACCAACGAATGATATATACAATTTATTATTCCCTTATATTCTCAGAATCCTATGGCCCATTTAATTAAATAGCAGACCATGTCTCTCCTAGCCGTCGATCTCGGGCTTAAAACGGGCCTTGCTCTATTCAGCAAGGATGGCAAACTCCAATGGTATAGATCTCGAAACTTCGGTACAAAAGCACGCTTGCGTAAAGCGGCCGCTTCTGTAATAAAAGAAGCCGGCACCATCGAGGTTCTAGTCATAGAAGGAGGCGGAGTCATGGAAACGCCCTGGATCGGCGAGGCCAAGCGAAAAGGAATTGACGTATTGCAGTTGCATGCGCATGCCTGGCGAAAACATCTGCTACTCTCTCGTCACCAGCGAAGCGGACCTGAAGCAAAAAAACATGCCGACAAACTTGCAAGGCAGATCATTAAGTGGTCGGGAGCTAAAAACCCAACTTCACTAAGGCATGATGCTGCTGAAGCGATCTGCATCGGATTGTGGGGCGTTCATGAGATGGGTTGGATCCACGAGTTTCCCTTCAGCAAAATGCGACGCTAATAGTAGGAAGTAGGCTTAGACGATACCTTAATGAACATCTCCAGCCATTTCCGGTGCCTCTCCCGGGTACCTGATCTCTTCGACCATTTCTCGCACCTCTTCTGGAGGTGGAGCAGTTAAGAGAGAGACGCTTATTGTCGCCACGAAGTTTAGTATGAGTCCAATCACCCCAATTCCCTGAGCATTAATACCAAAGAAATTTTCGATGATCGGTGCATCCATTCCTGGAATTACATTTTGCGCACGCATTAGCACAATCATTATGAATGTAAAAGCCAATCCGATGCTCATCCCAGCAATAGCACCTTGTTTATTCGCTCGTTTCCAAAATATGCCTAAGACTATTACAGGGAAAAACGAGGCGGCCGCAAGTCCGAAAGCAAATGCAACGACTTCGGCAACAAACCCAAGAGGATAAATCCCTAATATGCCAGCAAGAATCACCGCAAGGAAGATCATTAACCGGCCAACAAACAATCGTTCTTTATCAGTAGCTTCAGGTTTTATCATCTTCCCGTAGATATCATGCGCTAAGGATGAAGAGATCACTAAAAGCAATCCTGAAGCGGTTGATAATGCGGCAGCCAATCCACCAGCAGCAACCAGTGCAACAATAAAGGGAGGTAGGTTTGCTATCTCCGGAGTCGCAAGAACAATAATATCCCGATTTATACTATCAAGGAGACTCTGGGCATCAGTGATGCCCCCTTCAGGGAAATTTATTAGTCCCGTTGCAATCCAGTTCTGCACCCACTCTACATTTTGAATGTCGGGCCCCATCTCACTAAACTGGTTTAAGATGTAATACTTCGCAAAGATCGCAACAGCCGGTGCAGTTAAATAAAGAATAGAAATAAACAGCAAGGCCCAGAATGCAGACCATCTAGCCGCCTGCACACTCTTTACTGTATAAAAACGCACTATGACATGAGGCAAACCTGCAGTACCTGCCATCAAACAGAATGCTACACAAAATACATTCAGCTTCGAAAAATTTGAAAAAGGACTGCTATAGGCAGAAAGCCCAAGGTCTTGCTGAATGCCATCCAGTTTAGCCAGAATTTCTCCCATGGCCACTTGAGGCACAGGGTTTTGAGTTAAGAGAAGTGCGATAGCGATAGCAGGAATTGTAAAGGCAAAGATGAGAACGCAATACTGCGCAACCTGGGTATATGTGATCCCTTTCATCCCACCTAATACTGCAAAGAAAGCCACTATCGCCATCCCTATGATCACACCAACCTCAAACGGCACTGTAAGAAACCGACTAAAAGCTACGCCTACACCCGCCATTTGGCCGGCTACGTAAGTAAAAGAGACAAATATTGCTGCAATTGCGGCGACCAACCGTGCGACCTTCGAGTAATACCTGGCTGCAACAAAGTCAGGCACTGTGTACTGCCCAAATTTCCTCAGATACGGCGCCAATAATAATGCAAGTAAAACATACCCGCCTGTCCAACCCAGGAGATATACAGAACCGTCATACCCCATAAACGAGATGAGCCCAGCCATTGAAATGAATGAAGCAGCACTCATCCAATCAGCTGCCGTCGCCGCACCGTTAGCGATTGCAGACACTCCCTGCCCGGCAACATAGAACCCACGCGTAGAAGCCACCCTGCTCCGATATCCGATATACAGGTACATCGAAAAGGTCAACCCAACCGTCACCCACGTCCATTCTTGTATACTCATGTGTTCACTCCGCCTCCGCTCGTTGAGTGAGGATAGCGTAAGACAGAATTAATAAAACAAATACAATGATTGCACCTTGCTGTGCCATCCAGAATCCCAGCGGCATATTATTAAACGTAAAGCCATTTAGAAACTCGACGCCTAGAATACTCAACCCGAATCCAACCACAGCCCAGATAATTAACAAGCCGATGGTCCGTCGGATTTGAGAACGCCAATATGCCTGGCGATCGATAGATTCACGTTTCACTTTTCCCTGTTCAGGTTTCTCTGCAGCCATTTAGTTAGCGGTTTAGGCGGTGATCTACAAGTGCGTTCACCACGGTGGGGTCTGCGAGTGTACTGGTATCGCCTAGCTGGTCATGTTCATTGGCTGCAATCTTGCGCAGAATACGGCGCATGATTTTTCCAGAACGTGTTTTAGGCAAGGCCGGAGTAAACTGGATGAAATCGGGTTTAGCGATAGGGCCAATCTGCGTTCGAACGTGTTGCACCAGTGTCGCCAACAATTCATCTGTTGCTTCTATGCCGGCATTAAGGGTCACATAACAATAAATTCCCTGCCCTTTGATATCATGAGGATACCCAACTACGGCAGCCTCGGCAACCAATTCGTGAGAAACCAGGGCACTCTCTATTTCAGCCGTACCCAGGCGATGTCCGGATATATTCAATACATCATCAACCCGCCCGGTAATCCAGTAATGCCCATCTTCATCCCGCCGGCACCCATCACCAGTGAAGTATTTCCCTTCAAATGTCGAGAAATACGTATCAACAAATCGTTGGTGGTTTTTATAAACAGTTCTCATCTGGCCCGGCCATGAATCCTTCATTACAAGGACCCCCTGTGCTGCACCTTCCAACACATTTCCTTCGTTATCGAGCACCTGAGGCTGAATACCAAAGAACGGTAGCGTTGCAGAGCCTGGCTTCTGTGGAACGGCGCCAGGTAATGGCGTAATCAATATGCCGCCCGTTTCAGTCTGCCACCAGGTATCTACAATAGGGCAACGGCCATCGCCTACCACATCATAGTACCAACGCCACGCTTCAGGGTTAATCGGCTCGCCAACTGTACCCAGTACGCGTAGCGAGGAACGGTTTGTCTTAGTAACATACTCATCGCCTTGCCGCATCAAGGCTCGAATAGCGGTTGGCGCTGTATAAAAGATCGATACACTGTGCTTATCTACCACTTCCCAAAACCTGGAGGCATCAGGATATGTGGGCACTCCCTCGAAAAATACCTGAGTAGCTCCGTTCAACATGGGGCCAAATACCATGTAGGAGTGACCAGTAATCCACCCTACATCTGCAGTACACCAGAATACATCTCCTTCATGATAGTCAAAGACATACTCATGCGTTAATGACGTGTACACAAGGTACCCACCCGTTGTGTGGAGCACTCCTTTGGGCTTTCCAGTCGAACCTGATGTATACAGGATGAATAGGGGGTCCTCTGCATCCATAACCTCTGGCGGACAGGTACTGTTTACAGATTTTATTTCTTCATGATACCAGTAATCACGCCCTTCTACCCAGTTTATTGCACCCCCTGTTCGTTGTACGACCAAGACAGTTGAAACATCGGGGCATCGTTCCAGAGCCGCATCCGCATTTTTCTTCAAGGGTACTACTTTTGTCCCGCGAAGGCCTTCATCTGCAGTCAACAATACCGTGGAATCACAGTCTAATATTCGATCAGCAAGCGAATCAGGAGAAAATCCAGCGAATACAACAGAGAAAACAGCTCCTATACGAGCACAGGCTTGCATCGCATAGGCGGCCTCAGGAATCATAGGAAGATAGATGGTTACCCGGTCCCCTTTCTTGACTCCGTGCTTTTTTAACACGTTCGCAAATGTGCACACCTTTTCGTGCATCTCCATATACGTGATGTGCTGAACGGGATCATTGGGGTCATCCGGCTCAAATATCATGGCCGTCTGCTTGCCTCGCTTTGCCAGGTGGCGATCGATACTGTTATAAGAAGCATTTAGCTTTCCACCCTCGAACCACTTAATGGATAAGTTTGAGCTGGCATAGGACACATTTTTAACGGTGTGAAAAGGTTCAAACCAGTCTATCCGTTTTGCCTGTTCTTCCCAGAAGCCCTCAGGGTCCTCGATAGAACGCTTGTACATCTCCTGGTATGCATCCATGGACCCGAAATAGGCATCTTTCTTAAATGCTGCGGATGCTTCGTATTGTTCAGATCGCCCCGAATAGGCGGCCGTGAGTTGGTCGGTATTTCCCGGTGACATGCGACTCTTCTAGCAGTTACTGAAAACGATTTCTGGAGAATACAGCATCTGAATCGAATTTTCCACTTTCTCAAAAGAAAAGTCATTCAAACCAAAATGAATACAGATTCTTTTCCGTATGCACTCAAGAATTCAAAAGATAAAGCAACACATAACTTGCCTAAGCAACTATATAAGCTATCGTCTAGTCCGCATATTTTCATACAAGGGATTCTGGAGGATAGTCCGCGGGATTAAAATCGGGTTCAGGAAACTGGGGATCCATGTCCTCCAGTGTGTCAGCAATGAGTTGTGTGATAACCAGGTCTCTAAACCATCGCTCCTCTGCTGGAATTACGTGCCAGGGCGCATAATCGGTTGAGCATTTATTAAGCGCTACCTCATAGGCAGCCATATAACTGTCCCAGTGCTCCCTTTCCTTTAAATCTCCTGGATTAAACTTCCAGTGTTTATCGGGCCGCTCCAACCGCCGGCGAAGACGATACAACTGATACTCCTTGGAAACATTCAGCATGATTTTGATAATTCGTGTCCCTCGTTCTGTAAGCAGTTTTTCAAAATTATTGATATGAGCGTAGCGCTCTTCAATAACATCTGGATCCGCCCATCCATGCACCTTAACGATCAAAACATCTTCATAGTGAGAGCGATTAAATATACCAATGTATCCCTTCCGAGGTGTATGAAAATGTACACGCCATAAAAAATCCTGCTCCAACTCGCGTTTAGTAGGCGCTTTAAAACTAGCCACCCTACACCCCTGTGGATTAATCCCCTTTGTCACTTCCCGGATCGTACTGTCTTTTCCAGCGGTATCCATGGCTTGCAACACAATAAGAAGCGACTGTTCTCTTTCTGCAAAAAGACGTTCTTGAAGCTTGACGATCTTTTTGCGGTTCTTTTTAACCTTTTTTCTGGCTTCTTCTTCATCCACTCCTTGCGTATCCTTCGTAACCCTGGACGCAAGAGAAAATGAGGTATTTGGCTGGACTAGATAGCGAGAATAATCAATCATTTGTGTGTACCTGGATCAGACATCATTAATTCGGGAGAAATATACGCCCATATTATTGGAAACAAAAAAGCGATCACACCAACGCATAGTGAACCAGAAAAAAAGTGTATATTCAAGGTAAGCTTACTCTCAATGCATGATACATTTTTTGTCAAACATCATCCGATTTACCAGTTCTCATAAAATCTGGGCTATTCTGGTGGTATTGTTTGTGATGGTAGCGATCTATTTTCTATGGCCGATCTCTGCTGTCAATCCGTCTGAATCTATATCAAGTACTAAAGTCCTTGACCGAGATGGACGTTTACTTAGAGAGATCAGG
>JAHQVL010000212.1 GCA_019634345.1 Rhodothermaceae bacterium | reverse complement strand
GTATCAGCAGAGGCTTCTTTTGTAGACGATCATACCATTGAACTTCAATCAGACAGCGGTACCAAACGAGTAACCGGCCGTTATTTTGCAATAGCAGCTGGTGCCAGCGCGTGGGTGCCTCCGATTGAAGGGCTCGACTCGATTAGTTACCTCACCAATGAGTCCTTGTTTGAGTTGGACAATTTTCCTAATCGCCTCGCCATCGTAGGAGCCGGCCCAATCGGCAGCGAGATGTCTCAAGCTTTTACTCGCCTGGGCAGCGAAGTCACTGTTATAGAGCGGGGCCCCCAAATTATGGGTAAGGACGATCCTGAACTGGCTGCTCTGCTCCAATCCAGGCTTGAAAAAGAAGGGATTACCTACCAGATAGGAGCAGGTGTAAATAAAGTCAAGCAAAGCAACAACGGCATTGCGGTGTTCTATGAGAAAAACGGGGTAACGGAGACCCTGGAAGTCGATCAAATCCTCCTCGCAACAGGGCGCAGACCCAATCTTGCGACCCTAAACCTGGATGCAGCTGGGATTCAATACACCAAACGCGGAATAACTGTCAATGACAAGTGCCGGACTAACCGGAGGCACATTTATGCAATCGGCGATATCACGGGCCGCTACCAGTTCACCCACATGAGTGAGCACATGGCCAAGATCGCAACTACGAATATGCTTCTGAAATTCCCGATGAAGATGGACACCAAGAATGTCCCCTGGGTTACGTTCACAGATCCAGAGCTTGGGCATGTGGGAGCGACCCAGGAGCAATTAAAAGAAGCGGGCATCAAGTACGAAGTGTATCACTTCCCATATACAAAAGTGGACCGTGCTGTAACGGAAAGTGAGTCAGCAGGCCTTATTAAGGTCTACGCCAAAAAATTCAACGGCAAGATCTACGGCGCCGACGTATTAGGCACCAGCGCGGGTGAACTAATCAGTGAATACGGCCTGGCCATGAAGAATGGCATCTCGTTGCGACAAATGGCCGACACTATTCATGCGTATCCCACGTACGGATTAGGTGCCCGCCGTGCTGCAGACCAATGGTATGTCCGCAAACAATCTGCAAGCTTCGTAAAGATCGTCAAAACGATCTTCGGCTACAGGGGTCCGGTGAATGAGTATGTGCCAGGAACGGTGGTGTAACGGGCTCATCAACGCCTAAACAATTATACCTGTCTTCCCTGACTTGATCAAATTGGCATCAAGGACGAGAGGGCTATATTCTTGTATTTCTAGGCTTATGTGTTTCTCTTATCCCCTCGGCCGCAAGGGTCGCATCATGACTTCAGAGATCAGATAATTCTCAGGTGTCTCCAGTACATGCAGGAGGGTTTTGGCGATGTCGATGGATTGCATCGGGTTTGGAGCCCCTCCGGTACCAGCCACGGCACCAAAGTTTGTGGCAATAGAGCCCGGGTAGATACAGGTAACTTTAATCCCATCCTGACGCACTTCTTTCATTAGGGCTTCGCTGAATCCACGGAGGCCAAATTTTGTGGCGTTATAGGCGGTCAGGTTGGCGTTCCCTACGAGGCCGGCAACAGAAGCGATATTTACAATATGTCCACCAAAACCTGTATCAGCATTTTGTGCTTTCATTGCAGGGACTACAGCTCGAGAACATAAAAACACGCCTGTTAAGTTCGTGTCTATCTGCACGTCCCAGTTTTCTGACGAGAGTTGATCCAGTGGGCCAAATTTACCCAACCCCGCGTTGTTTACAAGCACATCGATGCGTCCTTGCTCTTCGAGTGCCTGTTCAATACCCTGCTTGACGCCCGCTTCATCCCGTACATCCACTGTGACAGGATGAAACAGATCACCAAGCTCCTTTTGGAGTGCATCAAGCTTGTCTGAGCTTCGCGCAAATCCATATACGTGCGCCCCTTTTTCTATCAGGAGGCGAGAAAAATCAACACCGAGCCCCGCACTGGCTCCTGTAACAATTGCTACTTTATTCTTTAAATCCATGGTCGCAGAATATTATTCAAAATACTCCGCTGGTACGCCTTCGTTGATTTTTAGATCTTCAACAATCATAGATATTTCGATTTCTTCACCACCCAATGCGTCAAGCATTTTCTTGATGGGCCCTTGCTGATTTTCAGGCAAGCTTGATAACATCGCTTCGATCTGCTCGCGCTGTTGCTCTATTTCTGCTCGCTGATCATCAGTCATGGGATTTTCCATGATGGTTTTCATAGCAAAGGGTTGATAAACGGGGCCAACCTGGCGGTAATCGCTCATAATAATGGTGGTGTTCATATCCCGTATCGTTCCCTGCTGGCTCACCTGTGCCGTCATGGACACTTTCCTTACAACATGTTTCTTCTGATCGATATACATGCGCACATCCTTGACGCGCGTTTCGTCTCCGGCCGTTTCGAACTGGCCCCATGACTCGCTCATTAAATCCGTCATGTCTGCCACATAGATAACATCTGTTTTTATTCCGTCGACATCTTCAACACCCTCATATTTCGCTGCATCTCCAATGGCCTCGTGCATCTTGGCTCCTAAAGCAAACATATCCATTGACTGCGTCGTTGCGCTCGACTGATTGGCCAGTTCCCCCATCCCTCCTTCGAACTTCGTATATGTTCTAAAGGTGGCCTCTCCATCTACCATCTCTTTCTTGTAATATGAAATCATCTTATCAAACCCGCCGAGATCGCCGTCTGGCCGCATCACCAATTGCATGTCATCCACCTGATCAACCATCTTGTTGTGCTGATCAGACACTTTTTTAAGTATACTGTTGGCGTCTTGAGCAAAAGCAAGGGTACAAAGAACCAATTGGAAAACTAGTAGCGTTGTAGTAACCTTTAATAGTTTCATAGTAATAGAACGAGAAATTTAATTTTAATGGATTGGTCTCCCGAATTTATTGTAGAACATCTTGAGCAATACGTTTCGGAACAGCGACGCGCCCGGATAGAAGCGGTCATCAATCAGCGTACCAATACCGTAGTGCCCGTTATAGAAGGTCTTGCCAATTCAGGAAATATCAGTGCAGTGATGAGAAGTGCCGAAGCAATGGGGCTTCATCAATTTCATATTATTGAGAACAATGACCATTTCAAACATTCAGAGCGCACAAGTAAAGGTGCTGAAAAGTGGTTAACCGTCCAAAAATGGGCTACACCCAATGAATGTGTATCGTATTTACACAGTAAACAATATAAAGTTGTCGTTACTCACCTGGATGATACTGCAGTACCAATTCAAGATATTGATTTCACGAAGCCTACAGCGTTCGTTTTTGGGAATGAGAAATCCGGAGCATCGCAGGAAATGTTAGATTTAGCCGATCAACGATGTATCATTCCCATGAATGGATTCGTTGAGAGCTTTAATATCTCCGTTGCAGCCGCGATCGGCTTCTATCATGCGTATGTAGATCGTATCCAACGCCAAGGAAAACACGGTGACTTATCAGATAAAGAAAAGCTAGAGCTACGCGCCCTGTATTACCAACGCTCCGTGAATCAAGCAGAGAGAATTCTAAACGCAAAGTGCTAGATACAATTAAATAAGCCTACTTTTTTACACTTTGCACCTTGCACTTTGCACTTTGCACCTCATTCCGGAGCTAATCCGGCTAGCAGTGCGTATACATCCCGCCTTTCACTTACTCTATAGATTACGTCCATGAAACTGGAACGCATACAAACTATTCAGAGATTGCCTATCAGCGTTGAGGGCGCATGGGACTTCTTTACCAGTCCTCAAAACCTAAGTCTCATTACACCGCCTTGGCTTGACTTCCGCCTTAGCATCTCTCCGCCGGAATACATGCACCCGGGTACGATTTATGGTGCTCAAATTCGCCCTTTTCCTGGCATATCCATGCAGATCGTTACGGAATTTAGCCACATCAGGGCGCCGAGTCTTTTTATAACTCAGCAACGTGTGGGCCCCTTTAAAATCTGGCACCACGAGCATCATTTCAGGGAGCACAAAGAGGGGGTAGAGATTGAGGATATCGTGTTATATGGAGTGCCCTTTGGCATCGTAGGGACATTCCTTCATGACCTCGTCATTCGAAAACGCCTGCATGAAATTTTTACCTACAGAGCGCGTGCGCTAGAGCAGCGATTTGGAGCGATGAATCGACCTAAACCGGCACCGCAAAAGATACCGGTCTCAGCTCCGTCTACTAAAGCAGCTCCAAACAAAGGGGCACTAAAACAATCCTACCCTCCCAAAAAGCAAGCTGCCAAACCGACGCCTTCGAATGCTCCATCTGAGCAAAGAACAATCACGTTGGATGATATCTTCGGGGGCACGCCTGACGAATAAAACAACACATTGCATACAGATTATTTCACCAGCACCATGAACACCCCTGGCCTTTTGCCGACACTTATTCATCCGTTGAAAAACAGATTACTCGTTTTTACCTGGTTGCTCATCGCCGTTTCTGTTATGGGGTGCGTGTCCACAGAGAAACGATTTGAGCGAGCCGTTTCCTACGAAGAAGCTGGCGATTATATCAGAGCGGCCAAGTATTATCTGGATGTCCTCGAACGAGAACCCAATATGAATGGCGCTCGGGAAGGGCTCACTCGCACGGGAGCGATTGCTGTGGGTAACTATATGGATCTCGCTCGCGAACGGGAAAACGCGGGTGAATTTGATGAAGCTATCAAAGTGCTGGATGAACTCGATGCGTTCAGGGAGGACGCATACGATGCCGGCGTTGAGTTGCCTATCGAGCCCAATTATGCTGAATACAGAGAAGGTTTAGAAGGCGCGGCAATTGAATCTCTGATTGATCAAGGTCGGCTTGCAGAGCAACAAGGGAATTGGGAGGAAGCACTCGAACTCTACCAACGCGTTCTGGAAGACTATGAGATCACCGTTGAGCGGAAAGAACAATTAAACCTCGCACGCGCCAATGTGCATGTACAATGGGGCATTCAAGACATCGAGAGATCGTATTTCCGAGCGGCTTTTCAACACGGCGCCGATGCCCTGGAGATCCTCGGTGAATCCCATCCCAGATCTGTAGCAGCTATTGAATTGCAAGACCGCGCTATAGCTGAAGGCACCCAGTATATCACCTTTTTTCCGACAACGCTCTTAACGGACTTATCTGATGCTGCACCTGAAGGTTTAATCCAAGAATTAAACGACATCATGCAGTACGAATTCTGGTCTACTCCACCCGCATTTATCGCCTCGAGTGATCCTGTACAAATGCGACGCGAACTCCGGCGTAATAGTGGGGAGCTCACCCCGCTCGATGGGATCCAAATAGGACGCCTCCTCGAAGCCGATTATATTCTCCTCAGCCGCACGGTTCAGTTTCAACTGGACGAAACGCGCGTACGGGAAAAAACGGTTGATGCGAAAACCCGCGGCCGCAATAGCCTCGACACGACCTATGTACATCGAACCTATACCGCACGCCTTACTGCAGAAATTGAATACAGCCTCTTCAAAATAGAATCGCGTGAAGAAGTGGAAGGCGGAACGGTCAAATATGATGTATCTTCTCGGTTGGAAAGAGGCGTCTATTCTGGAAATTACCAGGACCTTGACCTGACCTATAATGAACAACGGCTCTTCGATGAAGACGAACTGAAGGAGGACATTAGAGATCTAGAAGATGAATTATTAGATAGTCTCTCGCCTCGCTTTGCTGATGCTGTGTTTGAAGATATTCTCCGTCTAATTAATTGACACATGAAGTGGTTACAATCTGCCTTTATCGACATTGCTATTACCCTGATTATCGTTTTATGGGTTTTTGGCTTTCTTCCTGAATGGGGGAAATGGATTGTCTACATTTACACTCCACTGATTGCTGCAATAAAAATATTGGCGTTTGCGACAGGGCTTGATAAGGTTAAGACAAAGAATACTAGGACTGAACCGCCCTCTCTGTTTTATCATCTTCTGTTCGCGATCAATGTAGCTGTTCTTCTCTACGCACATTTTGCCCACCGGCATATGGAACCCGGAATCTTGGCAGGTATATGGGTACTCATTTGGATCTTGTCTGCTTTGTCAGAACGCCGAAAAATGGCGTAATCTATACGATAGCCTACCGCTCTTTCACCTGATGCCCTTCCGATGATCACCAACTTTTATACGCTGCAAGCCCTGGCCAAGGAATGGAATCAGGATCTTAACGGGTACATCCTGGGAGATGCCTACTCACAAACCAAGGATGAAATTACGTTGGCATTTGCATCCAAGGAGCGTACATACATGGTGCGGGTTCGCATTCGTCAACCCTTGCAATATGTTTTCCGGGTAGAAGGCTATAATAAAGCGAGAAGAAACGTTGCCACCTTATTCCAGCCAGCCCTGGATCAGCGGATCACACACATCAAAGTGGCTGAGCGGGACCGGATGTTCTACATAGAGTTCGAGCAAGGTACATACCTCCAGATGATGCTCTTTGGCAATAGCGCAAATGTTCTTTACGTGAACCCTGAGGGTATTATAATAGACGCCTTCCAACAAAGGGACCGGTTAATGGGCCAAACAGCCCCAGCGCATCGCCCAGCACCAAGCCTGGATTTGTTTGAGCAATTTAACGAGCGGTGGAAAACAGATAAAAAGTCGATCGCAAAAGCGATCTCTTCGGCGTATCCTCTATTCAACAACAACCTCGCTAAGGAGGTCATACACCGTTCAGGCATTACAGCCTCATTGCCGGCTGAATGTTCTGAGAACGAACTGGTACTACTTTTTGAGCAGTGCAAAAATATCGATGCTGAACTGCAAAACCCATCTCCTCGCATTTATTGGGATGGGGATCGGGTAGCTGCCTTTTCAACAATCACTTTACACGAGTTTACCGAGTGCAAGGAAGAGCAGTTTGATACAATCGATGAATGCCTGCGTGTATTCATCCGGCGAAGGCTCGGGCAAAGTCATTTTGATGCTGCTTACAAGCCTTTGGAGAAAGCGTTACGAACGGCTCGGGATCAAAACAGAAACCGTTTGGATGCTATGCTCAACGCACTATCAGAGGAGAGTAGAGCAGATAAATACGAGAACTGGGGCCACCTCCTCATGGCCGCCCAAAAATCGATCCCCCCTAACGTGGACCGCGTTGAGGTGGATGATCTGTTTAATGAAAATACGCAAGTTGCTATACCCCTTGATCCCACCCTGACGGGGATTGAAAACGCCGAGAAATACTACGACAAAGCCCGGCGTACTCGTGCAGCTCGTGCGCATGCAGAAGAGCGCCTTGAAGGAATTGAAGCACTGGCCGAACACGCCGACCAATTACTGCACAAACTGAATCAAATAAAGACCGCTTCCGACATCAAGAAATTCGAAAAAGCACACGCTGATCAGCTAGCACCTTTCCTTGGGCAACAGAATTCCCGGTCGCAGGATCAAATTCCATTTAGGCGATATGATCTTGGGCAAGGATATGAAGTATGGGTAGGCAGGAATGCAAAACAGAATGACTTGCTTACCTTCAAACACGCACGAAAATTTGATCTATGGATGCACGCACGAGGAGTCCCTGGTTCTCATGCCGTTCTACGCCGAACCGGTAGAACCGTTATCCCTCCCAAAAACATCCTCGAACAAGCAGCATCCATTACGGCCTTCCATAGCAAAGCACGGGGAAGTAGCCTTGTCCCCGTTATCATTGTGGAAAGGAAACACGTGAGAAAACCCAGGGGAGCGGCCGCAGGTGCTGTGCTAGTAGAAAAAGAAGAGGTACTCCTGGTAGAACCAGGTCTTCCTCAATAATGAGCGTCCCTCCACTACCCGCCCCAAAAGCCATGAATACAAACTCCACGATACCATACCCAGGAGGAGTCCTGGCAGCAAGCCTGACTCCCATGAAACCCGACCTCTCGATAGATCACGACCGATTAATCTCGCACGTTAATTGGCTTCTATCCAACGGCTGCGATGCCATTGCCTATATGGGCACCACGGGTGAGGCCAATTCGTTCAGCATCGATGAGCGTATTCGTGCCCTGGATGCTCTTGCAGCAGCCGGCATCCCGATGAATGCCCTCATTGTAGGCAATGGATGCTGTGCCTTCCCGGACACATTGAGGTTGACCCGTCATGCCCTAGAGCACGGTGTTGCCGGTGTTCTCTTGCTTCCTCCATTCTACTATAAAGGCGTATCCGATGAAGGAGTACTCGCTTCATGCGATACCGTCATTCAGAAATTAGGCGATGACCGGCTTCAGGTATACCTCTATCATTTCCCCTATATGTCACAGGTCCCTTTCTCGGATGCCGTCATTGAAAAACTAATTGATCGTTACCCGAATACCATTGCCGGCATCAAAGATTCCAGTGGAGATTGGGATCACATATCCCATTTGATCGCATCGTTTCCTTCGCTGCGGGTTTTCGCCGGAACAGAGCGGTATTTGTTAGACACGTTACGGGCCGGGGGAGCGGGGTGTATCTCAGCTTCCGTGAACGTAACTGCTCCTCTAGCAGCTGAAGTAAAACGTACGTTCCAGGAAGATCAAGGTCTTGCATTGCAGGATTCACTTTCAACCGCTCGACTCGCCATACAATCAAGACCCATGATTCCCGCATTAAAGGGGGTAATGGCACGACTTACTAACGATTCTGACTGGGACTCTATTCGTCCACCACTTACTCCGCTTCCGGCTGCTGAAATTGATAGCTTGCTCAACGAGTTATCCATTGTTCGTACCTATCTCGCAAAATGAGATTCCCTGGATTGTGTGAATTCTTATTCTGTTGCTGTATAGTGGATTGAATATTGCTAATCCCAAACCGACGTTCGTCCACTTTTATCTTTACTATTTTCAACATGACTGTTGACGCAGCCAATATTTCCCTAACAGACTATCCAATTCAACGTTCGGGCGTAATCGCACAGCACGTCCTGGACGAGATGGTCCTTTACGATTCTGAAAAAGAAGAAGGCTACTCCCTTAACCAGTCAGCCCGAAGTATTTGGGATCTTTGTGATGGACAACGCACCATATCAGACATCTGTAGTGCGTTGGCAGCACCGCTATCTCTTGATCCTGGCTTATTACAGGATGATGTGCTCATTACTATCCAACAACTAGCTGCTATGAATCTCGTTACCCTAAATGAGCCTACAGCTTCAGCCTAATACATCTCTAGTGCTTACCCAGGAAGTGGCCTATATATCATACGCCGGGCATCATCTAGCCATTACTTTCGAGACGCCAGATCTCATGGAAGACGTGCATCGAATCTTTGGGAAGCTGCTTACGACCAATCCACCTTCTGTTTTTCATACACTCAATATCCGAAAAATAGACAGTGGGTATGCAATTGATGGAGTGAGTGAAATGGAGTCCAAACTGGATTCCCAGCGCTCTACACTCCAGCATTTGAAGTTTGAGGTGATTCACCAGTTCATAAAGCTCACCCCCAATCATTTGTGGCTTCATGCAGCAGGCGCCTCGCTTGAAGAAAAAGGCATACTCCTTTCAGGAGCCTGGGGCAAGGGAAAAAGCACCATCGTATCCGAATTATGTGAAAGAGGTGCGCTGTATTTATCGGACGATATTGTGCCTATAGATATGACCTCCGGATCTCTTATGCCGTTTCACTTGACACCGATGAGGCGCGAATATGAAGACGCACATGCATCCCTTTCGCCTGTTGAGGTTTCGAATTTATCGAAGCGAATAATCGACCTTTCGGCAGATTCGTATGCTCGTTCCGGTGTCCAACTCGCAGCAATCATCTTACCCGAGTACACGCCTGAAGCAACAACGGCACTTGTGCCTCATTCTCCTGCTCTCACAACGATGACACTGCTGGAGAATTGCCTGAATTTAAAAACCAAGAAGGAGCAGGCCGTTCGTTTTTTGGGTAGCCTCGTCGAATGCGTCCCTGTTTACCGCCTGCCGTATAACGACGGAGCGGCAGGAGCGGCACTTATCATGGACCTGATTACTGAATAGCCAGAGAGTCCGGGACCGCGTTATCCTGGGCATCCGGATTCACTACAGAGACAAGAGGCATATCCAGAGCCGTTAGAAATTTCCCAAGTGCAGCGATAAGAAATTCCTGCTGCAGTTCGACCATTTCATCTTCAAATCGACCTAGTTCGTCGAGATGGCCGGCAATATCTAGATACAGTACACGCGGCCAATCAGGATACTTGTCTTGAGATGATTTTACCAGGTTGAAGATATCCGAGGCGGCTTTGTTAAAATCGTCTGATTCTTCCACGATGTGGTACAGCGATACCGTATTATCAAAGTTCATCCAGATTCCTGGAGAATCAGGCTTATTGTATTCTGGAATAACAGGAGGATTCATAGAGATAAAGGCTAAATTCCCCCCTCCTACGCCCAAGGATTCCCCATAGTTCTACCCCATCCCACCAACATTAAACATTAAACTTTAAACTAAGCAGCCAGAGCCTGCACCGCATGCATCGGATACGAAAGCGTAAACGTCGTCCCCTTCCCCTTCTTGCTATCCACCTCAATCGTGCCTCCGCCAAGATCTACCAGTCTTTTTGTAATAGCCAACCCGAGTCCACTTCCAGGGTGTGAACGAGCTAATCCAGATGACTCCTGGACAAAATCGTTAAAGACGTTGGGTAGAAACTCTTTACTGATTCCTACTCCTGTATCGTTGACCTCTACGATCACGTTACTTTCATACGTCCGCACTACGATATGCACCTTTCCTTTCCGGGTAAATTTAAGCGCATTGCTGACCAGGTTTCGGACAATCCGTGTTTGCGCTTGAGGATCTACTTTGGCTGTTGTGTAGGTGTCGGGATCACATTCCACTACGAGATCCAACTCTTTTTCTTCTGCTTGGGTTTGAAATGAATCTACAATGGTCCGCGTATGCTCTTCAAGGTCCAGAGGTACGGGATTGATCTCCAGGGACTGGCCTTCCAATTGCGCAAGATCAAGTACAGAGCCTACAGTGTCCAACAGGCGCTGGGCGTTCTCTTCAATCAACTGAGTGAACTCTTTATTCGAATCATCCACTTCGTTGCTGAGAATATCTGCAAACCCAATAATTGCAGTTAGGGGAGTCCGGATCTCATGGCTCATGTTTGAGAGAAAGACCGACTTTAATTGAGCTAATTCTGCAGATAACTCTTTGTACTCTGCTTCTGTGCGCCTCAATTTAAGCTCCGCTTTATTTACCCTTGGGATAGATTGTGTAACCAATGCGCAAAACGCTACCTGCCCCTTTGCATCAAAGTAGGGAAACAGTCTGCACGTCATCGTATGCGTATTCCCCTCTTTGTCTTTTAGCAATAACTCGACCCCAGAAAAACGACGGCGGTTGTGTACCCGGCGAATCAGCTTTTCGAGTTTTTCTTTCGTCTCCTCCGGTGCAAGCAAATCCAGAATGGATTTACCCGTCGCTTTATTTTTTGTATACCCATACGTATCAGAACTGGCTCGATTCCAATGTTGGATTCCCCCCGTCTTATCCACAGTAATGAACGGCAATGGAAGGCCAGAAATTACGCGATCGAGTTGCTCCTTCATGTTTTCATTTTCAGACTCGATCTTCTTGTAGGCAAAACGGTTTATCGACGTCTCGAAGCGAAGCAATATGGCTTCCGCAGCGAGATGCCTGAAATCGTGCAACAGGCGCTGCTGATCATTGGTCAGCCGGCGTGGTTCACTATCTAAGATACATAAGATGCCAATTTGGGTATCGTTCGCGGTAAGGATCGGTAAGGACGCAAAGAATCGCACTCCGCCGTTCGTTGTCCACACATCATGAGCAAAGGGTGGATACTGCGAGGCATCTTGAATCACCTGTACCGTATTGTAAAACGAATAGTCTGCTTGGAGATAGGCGCTTTCTGGAGAACTGGTCGCATCAAATCCGTACCAGGTATGAATCTGTAGGACCCCTTCTTCATTAAACAATGCCGTGAAAGCAGCCGGCATGGTTAGAGCACGGGCAGCCGTATGCAAAAGCCGCTGCATACCGCTTATGACAGATTTATTTACGGAAGCAAATTTCAGTAATTCCTCTCTAGCCAGAGAGCGAGCACTTGCAATCTCGGACATATAATTGCTTTCGAACGTGTTGAAGTTTTTAGTACCTGATAAATTTAAGTTATTCCTTCGTAGGTTCGCCTTAATTTTACCTACGAGTTATTGTCACCTTTGGCGCAATAATCGATGAACCCTTTATCCGCATGCCTCAGCCACTAAGGCTCACTTACCACTACATAACGATTCAGGAATATAGTAGAAACCTGAATTAAGCTAAGTTATACAAAGCGTACTATGAGATACATCGTCATGTTAGGAGGCGTCTTAATTGCATTGCTGGGCCTGGGCCTCCTTTTTGCTTTAGGAATTATTACCCAGCAGCCGGTTTCTGTAAATGGAACGCTCATCGAGCCTTCCGAACCCGTGGAGCCCTTCTATCTCATGTCTGGAGAGGGCCCTATTCATACCAGTGAGTACGAAGGAAAATTTATCATCTTGGTTTTTGGGTTTACCCACTGCCCAGACGTATGCCCGACCACAATGTCTCGTGTGGCTCAAGCGGTAAATCTACTGGAAGATAGAGCAGACCCATTCCAGGTAATGATGGTCAGCCTCGACCCCGAACGAGATAAGCCGGAACAGGTGTGGGAATACACGCAATCCTTCCACCCCTCATTCCTAGGTCTTACAGGAACGGACGAACAAATCAAGGACGTTACGAGCCGATTCGGCATTCACTATGAACGATCACAAGAAGAATCGGCTTCGGGTTATTTAATCGACCACACGTCAACATCTATCGTGCTGGACCGGCGTGGGGGTATTGTTTTACTCTGGTCCTTTGATCTAACACCAGAACAAATGGTCGAGGACATGGAATTTCTACTGAAGTATCGATAACCCATGAACGGCTCTTTTATTCGCGTACTCCTTATTTGCCTTTCCCTCTTTTGCTTGCTTCAAAGCTGTACGCCTACAGACTCTGTGGTGATTGAAAATGCGTGGGCACGCCCCCCTGCCGGCTCGCAACAAGGTACTGAACAGCACGACCATTCATCGATGGTCAATTCAAGCGCGCGAACAGCGGTATACATGACAATTCACAACAATGGCGCTCTGTCCGAACGCTTGATCAAGATAACCTCACCCTCTGCAGATACGATTGAGATTCACAGGAGTTGGACGGACGAAAAAGGCATTATGAGAATGCACCCCCTCGATTCTGTAGAGATTCCGCCTGAACAGCAATTCATCTTTGAACCCGGCGGATACCACTTGATGCTGGTCGGTGTACGCCCTCTCCAGGCCGGCGACTCCCTTGCCCTTTCGCTCATGTTTGAACGAGGGGGTGCTATCAGCACATCAGCAGTTATAGGTCATCTGGACCGATAGTGTAACTCCAGGAGACCGTTGAGCAGATGATTGCGTTTTAAGAGTAGCTGGTTAACTGAAATGATTTTTAATCTGTTGAG
>JAHQVL010000211.1 GCA_019634345.1 Rhodothermaceae bacterium | reverse complement strand
TACAGTGAAGTTGATCCAGCCGGTGGCGATGGAAGAAGGGTTGCGCTTTGCGATCCGAGAAGGCGGCCGGACGGTAGGAGCGGGTGTAGTATCGAAGATCCTGGATTAAGAGTATCAAAAAGGGGCTGGCCTGTGCCAGCCTCTTGCACACGGGCGTGGCTCAATTGGCAGAGCAGCGGTCTCCAAAACCGCAGGTTGCAGGTTCGAGTCCTGCCGCCCGTGCTAAAACAAAAGACCTTACTCGAACACCGACATGAACAAGATTATACAATACATCAACGAGGTCTATAAAGAGATGCAAAAAGTGAGTTGGCCAACTCGCAAAGAGTTGTACGGCTTCACGATTTTAACCATCATTGCATCTGCAATTATATCCCTACTGATTTTTGGCGCTGATCGTCTAATTGGGGAGATACTTGGATTGATTTACGGGAGTGCGGGGTAATTTGTCACCACTCTCTCTCGCTATTATAGGCACTACGTGTGCTGAGGAGGTAGCCCATGGCAGCTCTAAAAATTAATGACGTCCCTAAGTGGTACGTACTACGTACATTCTCAGGGCACGAAAAGAAGGTAAAACAGTATCTCGAAAGGGAATCAGAACTCAGAGGAATTGCAGACAAGCTCTCTGAAATCATGATTCCAACGGAAACCGTTTTTGAGATGCGGCAAGGAAAGAAGCGTACTCGAGAGAAAACGTTCTTTCCGGGCTACATTCTGGTGCAGGCAATTCTAGATAAAGAGCTCCAGCATTTTATTTCGAGTGTACCTTCTGTTGTTGGATTCTTGACAACAGGCGATGTGCCGACACCGCTTCGGCCTGATGAGATGAATCGGATTCTGGGTAAGGTGGATGAGGCGCGTGAGATGGGTGAGCAACCAGAAATTCCGTTTAAGGCAGGAGATGCTATTAAAGTGGTAGACGGTCCATTTAATAATTTTACCGGCTTTGTTGAAGAAGTTTATCCGGACAAGATGAAAGTGAAAGTGATGGTTTCGATATTTGGCCGGAAGACCCCTCTCGAGTTGGATTATTTGCAAGTAGAGCACGAAGAATAGGTTTGGCACCTCCAGGTTTTCTGCCTGAGGAACCTCTACCTGCTAAACGCATACTACGGCGGCTACTTTTATTTCATTAAAGCAAGAAAACAAGCGGGAGCCTTGTGAAAAGGCGTTAGAACCGCACTTCGCTTATGGCAAAGAAAATAGACGGTTATATTAAGCTACAAATTAAGGCTGGTCAAGCTAACCCAGCCCCTCCAATCGGTCCCGCTCTCGGTCAGCACGGGGTCAACATTATGGAGTTTTGTAAGCAATTCAACGCTGCTACGCAGGACAGAATGGGATTGGTTCTGCCTGTAGTAATCACAGTGTTTGCTGACAAGTCGTTCAGTTTCATCGTAAAAAGTCCACCGGCTGCGGTGTTGCTGAAGAAAGCTGCGAAGATTGAGAAAGGCGCTGGGGATCCACTGCGTGAGAAAGTAGGAACGGTTACCTGGGAGCAGTGCAAAGATATTGCATCGCAGAAGATGGAAGATTTGAATGCCCATGACGTTGAAGCGGGAGCAGCAATGATTGCTGGAACAGCCCGGTCGATGGGTCTAAACGTATCTGGCAACCCTGCCAAAGCGTAACAATAGTCTAAAACTACAACAGCGGGAGCCTGTAAGGTATTGATACGGGCGTCTGAACCGCATAAACACTGTTGAAAATGGCAAAGCGAGGCAAGCGCTACACGCGCTCACAACAATTGATCAAAGAAAAAGGGGATCAGTTTTCCCTTGATCAAGCTGCTGATCTTATCAAAGAGATGGCCGGTGCAAAGTTTGAGGAATCTGTAGATATTGACATGCGTCTTGGCGTAGATCCTCGGCATGCAGATCAAATGGTTCGCGGTACAGTAACCCTACCTCATGGAACAGGTAAAGAAGTTCGTGTACTGGTGCTGTGTAGCCCTGGAAAGCAAACAGAAGCGGAGGAAGCAGGAGCGGATCATGTAGGGTTGGATGACTATGTAGAGAAGATTCAAAAAGACAACTGGTTCGAGTTCGATGTGTTGATCGCAACGCCGGACGTGATGGGGCAAGTAGGGCGGCTTGGACGTGTTCTTGGCCCTAGAGGATTGATGCCTAACCCGAAAAGTGGAACGGTAACGATGGATGTGGGAGATGCTGTAAAGCAGGTTAAGGCAGGTAAAATAGATTTCCGTGTAGACAAAAACGGCAACCTTCACTCTGCTGTAGGTAAAGCGACGTTTTCGTCTGAGCACATAAAGGAGAACGCTGAAGCATTCCTGAAAGAAGTCATACGGCTTCGCCCAGCTGCAGCAAAAGGGACCTACATTAAGTCGATCACGATGTCGACCACAATGGGACCTGGCATTCCGCTGGACAAACAAGAAGTCGTTAACTCAATCCGATAGAATTTAAAGTAACAGCCTTCTGTTGTTTAGGTTGTGCATTAGAATAGAGACATGGCACTTACGAAAGAACAAAAAACTGCAATCTTAGAAGAAGTTCATACTCAGTTGCAGGAAGCCAATAGTGTTTATTTGACCAACTTTTCAGGACTTTCTGTAGAAGAATCAAACGAGCTTCGCGGGAAATTTAAGGGGTCAAACATCGAATACCGTGTTATCAAGAATACCCTTCTTAAGCGCGCGATGGAGCGCATTGGAGGATTTGAAGAGCTCTACGATAAGCTGGAAGGGCCTACCGCTGTAGCCTTCAGTACAGAGCCAGCTGCTCCAGCACGGGTAATCAAAGATTTTTCGGAAGCTTCAAAAAAGGATCTTCCTGCATTGAAAGGAGCGTTTATCGACGGTGCAATTTATGGCGCTGATTCGCTGGATGTGCTCGCTTCATTGAAATCGAAGTCAGAATTGATTGGCGATATCCTGGGCCTCCTTATGGCGCCGATGTCCAACGTGGTTGGTGCGATGCAAGGGCAGGGTAGCACACTGGTTGGTGCAATCAAAACTATTGCTGAAGGAAAGGAAGACAGTTAATTCCTTCGGTACTTTAACTCGTTAATTCATTCACCTTAATGTGCAGCGTAGCCTGGTTGGGCTGAGACCGCTGCCGGAAATAGAGAAAAAATGGCAGACGTAAAAGAAATCGCAGAACAGTTAGTCAATCTGACTATCAAAGAGGCTAATGAGTTAGCCACGATCCTTGAAGAAGAGCATGGCATCAAGCCAGCCGCCGCTGCAGCAGTTGCTGTTGCCGGTCCTGTAGGTGGAGACGGCGCCGGTGGTGGTGCTGAAGCCAAAACAGAATTTGACGTAATTCTGAAGTCAGCAGGTGCCAAGAAAATCGCCGTTATCAAAGAGGTTCGCGCTCTTACAGGGTTAGGCCTGAAAGAAGCCAAAGCTCTTGTAGACGAAGCTCCTAATCCAGTAAAAGAGGGTGTTCCTCAGGATGAAGCAGATTCTATCAAAGCAAAACTTGAAGAAGCTGGCGCCGAAGTAGAAATTAAGTAAAAGACGATACGTTGGTAACTGTACTACACTCAGTTAACTACATATAAAGTTTATACAATACGAAAGCCGACCTTCTGCGGAAGTGTCGGCTTTACGTGCATCTTCTGTGATTCGAGGGTGATGCTGCCTTGCGCAGTTAATTAGATTCGAAACAACACAGGGTGGAACGCGTTCAGCATACGTTGCACCTCTTTCAATCTGCTGTAAACATTTTGACGTAAGGGGATGTCAGTACGTCAATTATTACGCTAAACGATCAGCTTATGCCCAACGACATGATACCGAAAAGTGGCGAAGATTTACGTGTTACTTTCGCCCGGATTCCCAACACCCATGAGTATCCTGACTTTCTTGGTGTACAACTTAAGTCTTGGAGAGATTTTGTTCAAGCGGAATTTTTACCAGAAGAACGCAGCCATGTAGGTTTGCAGCTCGTTTTTAATGAGCATTTTCCAATTCAAGATAGCAGAGAGCGCTATACACTTGAATTTTTGAACTACACTCTGGACGCGCCAAAACACTCTGTAACAGAATGTGTGGCGCAGGGATTGACCTATTCTTTGCCTCTGAAAGCTAAGTTGCGTCTTTCAAGTAAGGAAGACGAAGATGAAGACGAAGCTGAAGAAGCCATAGAACAAGAAGTATACCTGGGCAATCTGCCAGCAATGACAGCGCATGGTTCATTCGTGATAAACGGTGCCGAACGTGTTGTTGTATCGCAATTGCACCGAAGCCCTGGCGTGTTTTTCGGACAAACCGTTCACCCGAATGGGACTGAATTATTTTCCGCGCGCGTCATTCCTTTCCGTGGATCTTGGATTGAGTTTTCTACAGACGTTCACAGTGTAATGTGGGCGTACATCGACCGGAAAAAGAAATTACCCGTAACAGCATTGTTACGTGCGCTTGGGTACTCTACGGATGGTGATCTTATTCGCACTTTTGACCTCGCAGATGAGGTTAAGGTTACTACCAAGAAGAGTTTTGCCAAGATTGTCGATCGAAAATTGGCAGCTTCGATCATAGTTGAAGAAGAGCGCGAGGAGATTGACGAAGATACCGGTGAAGTTCTCGAAAAGATAAAAGAACGCCGAGTTGTTCTGCCGGCAGAGCATAGGTTGGTTGAGGAAGATTACCTTGCCATTTCAGATGCAGGTGTCGATGTCGTATATGTGATGCGCAATGAGCAAGGAGAAGAAGGGTTCGACAAAAGCTCACTGCTCAAAACAATCAAGAAAGATTCTACGCACAACGAAGAAGAAGCGCTCGAGTACATGTACATGCAATTGCGTGGTACAGAAGCGCCTGATCTTGATACGGCACGCGGTGTTTTGGAACGCCTCTTCTTCAGCGAAAAACGATATGATTTAGGGGAAGTAGGGCGCTATCGCATTAACCGTCGATTGCGCTTGAATGAGGAACTCGATACGCTGACGCTTACGCGTAATGACATCCTCACTATCATTCGTGAGTTGGTCAATCTGCAGAATGGAAAGAGCAACGTAGATGACATTGACCACTTAAGTAACCGACGAGTACGTACTGTAGGCGAACAGCTCGCAGCCCAGTTCTCCCTTGGTCTTGCCCGTATGGCGCGGACGATCAAGGAGCGAATGAATCTGCGGGATGCTGATAACTTTACGCCGCAAGACCTCGTAAATGCACGTACTGTTTCGAGTGTGATTAATAGTTTCTTTGGGACCAACCAGCTCAGCCAGTTTATGGATCAAACGAATCCACTGGCTGAAATTACGCACAAGCGTAGGATGTCTGCTCTTGGGCCTGGTGGTCTTACTCGTGAGCGCGCTGGGTTTGAGGTGCGTGACGTACACTACACGCATTACGGACGTCTGTGCCCCATTGAAACACCGGAAGGGCCAAATATCGGTCTAATTTCATCCCTGTGTGTGCATGCTCAGATTAATGCATTCGGCTTTATCGAGACCCCTTACCGGGTTGTGAAAAACGGACGCGTTACCAATGAGATTCAGTTCTTAAGTGCTGAAGAAGAAGATGACTCTATCATCGCCCAGGCGAATGCACCGATCGATGAGAAAGGGAATTTTCTGAACGAAGAAGTCAAGTGCCGGCTGAGAGGGGACTTCCCCATCGAGAAACCAGAGAATATCCAGTTCATGGATGTTGCTCCGAACCAGATTGTTTCTCCTGCTGCTAGCTTGATCCCATTCCTTGAGCACGACGATGCTAACCGTGCATTGATGGGATCAAACATGCAACGCCAGGCTGTGCCCCTCTTGCGCCCAGATTCTCCAATTGTTGGAACGGGCCTCGAAGGTAAAATTGCACGCGACTCCAGAGCAAGTATTGTTGCTGAAGGCCCTGGTGTAGTAACGTTTTCTGACGCTACTCGGATCATTGTGAAATATGACCTGGAGAAAGAAGACGCGGATGTTGCTTTTGAGGACCCCGTAAAGGTATACCACCTTACGAAGTTTCGCCGGACGAACCAGGACACGTGTATTAACCAACGGCCTGTTATCAAAGCCGGCCAACGTGTTAAGAAAGGAACGGTCCTAACCGATGGATTCTCAACCGACAACGGTGAGCTTGCTCTAGGGAAGAACGTACTGGTGGCCTTTATGCCTTGGAAAGGCTATAACTTTGAGGATGCCATTGTACTTTCCGAGCGCCTGGTAGCTGAAGATGTCTACACATCGGTTCATATTGAAGAGTTCGAACTTCAAGTTCGTGATACCAAGCGTGGTGAAGAAGAGCTGACTCGTGAGATTCCAAATGTCTCTGAAGAAGCCACGAAGGATTTGGATGAGCGTGGTATTATTCGAATTGGAGCGGAAGTCAAAGCCGGCGATATCATTGTTGGTAAGATCACTCCCAAAGGAGAAACTGATCCTACTCCAGAAGAAAAACTGCTTCGTGCTATCTTCGGTGACAAAGCGGGTGATGTAAAAGACGCCTCATTGAAGGCGCCTCCAGGAATGAAGGGGATCGTCATCGATACGAAACTCTTTAGCCGAAGGAAATTGGATCCTGCTTCGAAGAAAATCGAGCAGCAACGTATCGCAGAGATTGATAATGGACTTGAATATCAGATCAATGACCTGAATTCAAAGTTCTACGAAAAATTCTTTGCGCTGCTTGAAGGTAAATCGAGTGCAGGTATTCAGGATAAGGAAGGCCGCGTGATTGTATCTAGCGGAGCCACTTATACCAAAGAGCCGTTTGTGGATGTTGCTCCAATTCAGTTGAATACACGGCAGCCATTTACGGATAGCGATAAGGTTAACCACAAGGTTAAGAAGCTTATCCAGAATTATACGCACATTTATAATCGTATCCAGGGCGACGCTAAGCGGCGTAAGCACCAGGTACAAATGGGTGATGAACTGCCTCCAGGAATCGTTCAATTGGCAAAAGTCTATGTTGCCAAAAAGCGTAAAATCCAGGTTGGTGACAAAATGGCGGGGCGTCACGGTAATAAAGGGGTTATCGCTAAGATTGTACCTCTCGAAGATCTTCCCTTCTTGGAAGATGGCACTCCGGTGGACATTGTATTGAATCCGCTTGGTGTACCTTCCAGGATGAATCTTGGACAGATCTTCGAAACCTTGCTTGGTTGGGCAGGCCACAAGCTCGGTAAGAAATACGCCACCCCAATCTTTGATGGGGCAAAGATGGAAGACATTATCAGCCAATTGAAGGCTGCAGGGCTTCCTGAAGACGGGCGTGCTCAACTCTATGATGGCCGCACAGGTGAACAATTTGACCAACGTACTACGGTAGGTCAAATTTACATGCTCAAATTGAGTCACCTTGTAGATGATAAGATTCACGCGCGTAGTATTGGGCCTTACAGCTTGATTACGCAGCAACCTCTTGGTGGAAAGGCACAGTTTGGTGGACAGCGACTCGGGGAGATGGAAGTTTGGGCCCTTTACGCTTACGGAGCTGCAAGTACGCTACAAGAGATGCTGACCTATAAGTCTGATGACGTTCAGGGGCGCTCGAAAGCGTATGAATCGATCGTGAAAGGGGAGAATATGCCAGAAGCTGGTACACCTGAGAGCTTCAATGTTCTTGTACGTGAGTTACAGGGACTGGGCCTAGAAGTGAAATTAGATTAACGAATGTCGAATGACGAACGGTAACCCGTTCATTCTTTGAACTGAACGGGTTCGCCAATCCTCATTCGGCACCTTTTGAATCGCACAAGACATTCGACATTCGGAATTTGATTATGCCGTACGGAAAAACGCAAAAAATCAAAAAAAGCTTTACCCAAATTACTGTTAGCCTCGCTTCACCTGAAGCTATCCTTGAGCGATCTTATGGCGAGGTACTGAAGCCTGAAACTATAAATTACCGGTCGTTTAAACCGGAAAAGGACGGACTTTTCTGTGAGAAGATTTTTGGCCCTGTCAAAGATTGGGAATGCCATTGTGGTAAGTATAAGCGAATTCGATACAAAGGTATCATTTGTGATCGCTGTGGTGTTGAAGTTACTCAAAAATCAGTTCGACGTGAACGAATGGGACATATCACGCTTAGTGTGCCCGTCGTTCACATCTGGTACTTCAAAACGCTACCGAACAAAATCGGGCACTTGCTCGGACTGAAATCGAAGGATCTGGAAAAGGTAGTTTATTATGAAAACTACATTGTAATCCAACCTGGCGCGGCAGAGAAATTTGGTGTTGAAGAAAATCAATTGCTCTCTGAAGACGAGTATTTCAACATCCTCTATCAAATCCGTGAAGATAACAATCGTCTAGATGATGAGGATCCAGAGAAGTTTATCGCTCGCATTGGTGGAGAAGCCGTTGAGATGATGCTTCGTCGCATCGACCTTGAAGAACTTTCTCAAGAACTTCGCTTCCAGGTTCGAACTGAAACGAGCCAGCAGCGAAAGTCTGAAGCGTTAAAGCGTCTTCATGTCGTTGAGTCGTTTAGAGAGGCAAACAAGAGAATGGAAAACCGTCCAGAGTGGATGGTTATGCGAGTTATTCCAGTTATTCCTCCTGAGCTTCGGCCTCTTGTACCTCTAGAAGGTGGCCGATTTGCAACCAGTGACCTGAATGACCTGTACAGACGCGTTATCATTCGTAACAACCGTCTCAAACGTCTTATTGACATTAAGGCCCCTGAAGTCATTCTGAGGAACGAAAAAAGAATGCTTCAGGAAGCAGTTGACTCCCTGTTTGACAATAGTCGAAAAGCGAATGCTGTTCGTTCTGATTCAAACCGAGCCCTAAAATCCCTTTCAGACATGTTGAAAGGTAAGCAAGGGCGCTTCCGTCAAAACCTGCTTGGTAAGCGTGTTGATTATTCTGGCCGTTCGGTAATTGTTGTAGGGCCTGAGTTGGACTTGCATCAGTGCGGTCTTCCTAAGGAAATGGCTGTTGAGCTATTCAAGCCATTTATCATCCGGAAGCTGATCGAACGCGGTATCGTTAAAACGGTTAAGAGTGCAAAGAAAGTAGTAGATCGGCGTACAGCTGATGTATGGGACATTCTTGAAAAGGTCATTGATGGCCGGCCGGTGATGCTAAACCGTGCACCAACGCTGCACCGTCTTGGTATCCAGGCCTTCCAGCCTGTATTGATTGAAGGAAAGGCTATTCGTCTGCATCCTCTTGTATGTACAGCGTTTAACGCTGACTTTGATGGAGACCAGATGGCTGTTCACGTTCCGCTCAGTAATGATTCTTGCCTCGAGGCCATGCTGTTGATGCTTTCCAGTCACAACATCTTGAGCCCTGCACATGGTGGACCGATTGCCGTTCCAACCCAGGACATGGTTCTTGGACTTTATTATATCACAAAGTCCAGAAACGGGATGAAGGGCGAGGGCATGAAGTTCCACAACTCGGACGAAGTGCGACAGGCATACGATCAAGGTATCATTGATCTTCACGCGAAAATTTCCCTTCGTCAGAACGGAGAGATGCTTGAGACTTCAACGGGGCGAGTGATCTTCAACGAAGTTGTGCCGGATGAAACGGGATACATTAACGAGGTTCTGACTAAGAAAAACCTCCGAAGTATCATTGGTAGAGTTTTATCATCGACCAATTTCTCTGAAACCGCTAAGTTTCTCGATAACATCAAGAACCTTGGGTTTACGCAGGCGACGAAAGCAGGCCTAACGTTCTCGTTGGCTGATATCGTTGTTCCTGACGAAAAACTAAAGCTTATCGATGAAGCGTCAGGAGAGGTCTCCCAGGCTCGTGATTTCTGGGTGATGGGGCATATCACTGAGAACGAACGATACAATAAAGTTATTGATATCTGGACCCGCACGAACAGCCTTATTTCAGAGGTCCTGTTCGATGCGCTTAGAAAAGACCGCGAAGGGTTCAACGCGATCTATATGATGGCGGACTCTGGTGCTCGTGGTTCGAAAGAGCAGATTCGTCAGCTTGGTGGTATGCGTGGTTTGATGGCGAAGCCGCAGAAAAGCCTTGTAGGTTCTGCGGGTGAGATCATTGAAAACCCAATTATTTCTAACTTTAAAGAAGGTCTTTCAGTACTCGAATACTTTATCTCGACGCACGGTGCACGTAAAGGTCTGGCGGATACGGCGTTGAAAACTGCTGATGCTGGTTACTTGACTCGGCGACTCGTAGACGTAGCACAGGATGTTACCATTACGCAGTTGGACTGTGGAACGCTACGTGGTATTCGGATCTCTGCATTGAAAGACAACGAGGACATCGTTGAACCACTTGCAGACCGTATCCTCGGTCGTGTATCGGTCCATGATGTTGAAGATCCTCTTAATGGCGAAATGATTGTTGCTGCTAATGAGGTGATTGATGAGTTGAAGGCTCGCAGTATTGCAGAAACCTCGATTGAAGAGATTGAGATTCGATCTGTGTTGACGTGTGAGTCAAGAAGAGGGGTGTGCGCCCTCTGTTACGGACGTAACCTCGCAACTGGACGCCTCGTCGAGACGGGTGAGTCTGTAGGGGTTGTTGCTGCTCAGTCGATTGGTGAGCCTGGTACACAGCTTACCCTCCGTACATTCCACATTGGTGGTACAGCGGCACGTATTGCAGCAGAGAGTACACTACAAACCAAGTTTGCAGGTACGGTTACCTTTGAAAACCTCCGAACCGTTACGTTTGATAGCGGCGAAGAAGTTAAAGAGATTGTACTTGCTCGTCAGGGTGAAATTCGAGTGGTTGACCCGAATGAGCCAGGACGTACATTGATTTCGTACATCATTCCTTATGGTGCTGAACTGCTTGTGACCGAAGGAGCGACCGTTGAGAAGGGATCTGTTCTTGCAAGTTGGGACCCTTACAATAGCGTGCGCCTCTCTGAAGTCTCTGGGACGATCTCATTCCAGGATATCATCGAAGGTACTACATTCCGTGAAGAATCTGATGAGCAGACTGGGTATAAGGAAAAAGTAATTACTGAGATGAGGGAGCGTAACTTGACGCCAGCCATCTTGATTACTACAGCCTCTGGAGATGTACGGGAGTATCCGATGCCGATTCGTGCTCGTCTCCAGATTGATGCGGGTGATGTTGTACAGGCCGGTCAAGTACTTGCCAAGATTCCTCGTCAATCTGCTAAGACAAGAGATATTACGGGTGGTCTTCCACGTATTACTGAATTGTTCGAAGCACGAACGCCAACCGACCCTGCTGTTGTAAGTGAGATCGATGGGGTTGTATCCTTCGGTGGACGTAAACGTGGCTCTCAGGAAGTCATTGTAACTAGCCGTGATGGAGAGGTTACAAAGACCTACCTGGTTTCGCTGTCAAAATATCTGGTTGTTCACGAAAATGATTTCGTTCGAGCTGGGGAATCCCTCTCGGATGGTCAGGTTTCGCCACAGGATATCCTAAGTATTCTTGGGCCTAAAGCGGTTCAGGAATACCTTGTAAATGAGGTACAGGAAGTTTACCGACTACAAGGGGTTACGATCAACGATAAGCATATCGAAGTGATTGTGCGCCAGATGATGCAGAAAGTTCGTATTTCTGATCCGGGTGACACGAACCTGCTTGAACAAAACGTTGTAGACCGATTCATTCTCGAAGAACTGAATGATCATCTATATGACCGTTTTGTTGTTACTGATGCAGGTGATTCTAGGCTTAAAGTTGGTGAGGTTATCGACAGACGACGGCTTCGCGAAGTGAATTCTGACATGAAGAGAAAAGACTTGAAGCAAGTCATCGTGCGCGAAACGCAACCTGCTGTTGCTACTCCAATATTGCTTGGAATTACACAGGCGTCCCTATCTACAGACTCCTTTATATCAGCTGCTTCATTCCAGGAAACAACAAAGGTACTTACCGAGGCTTCGATCAAAGCAAAGGTAGATCCGTTGTATGGATTGAAAGAGAATGTAATCGTAGGGCACCTTATTCCAGCTGGAACAGGGCAGCGTAGATTCCGCGATATCGTTGTTGGTTCTAAGAAAGAGCTGGCCGAATTACAAGCTGCTCTTGGTAGTGATCTGGCAGTACCAGCTTCTGGTGACGGAAGTGACGTTGAGCCGGTTCAATCACCGTTGTAGAGCGGCTATATCGTCCTCTAGATTATGTGAAATATAAAAGGGTGTGCCTGGTATCAGGCACACCTTTTTAATATGGTTGCTTTGATTTCAAACTGAGTGGATATTAGCGAACGATGGTGATAGGCTCTCTATCCAATGCATTGCTCTGGCTGATATCCTCATGTAAAATATCAAGAATAGGGTATGCATCACAGCTTTCATGCTCGAAATGCCACCACCTGTAACGGGAAGCTCTAAATCCTTCGCTCTCCATTAGCCGCCGAAGTAAATTTCTGTTTCTTCGAATCTCAGCAGGTAGCAGAGGATAATCGGAATACGCATCTGACGAAAGCACTCCATATGCCGAAGGCATAGGTAGTGGCTCACCCGAATTAAGCCTGAAAAGCGATACGCTTATTCCTGCGCCTCGATTCTGGCATGATCCCGTCTCTGATGGAGTGAAGTAAACGGACAGCGAATCAGGTATGCTAGTCCATATTGCATGCGTGGTCCTCCATGGGCGATATGCATCATGAATGACTAATCCCAAATTGTTAGGGCGAATTTTACGCTTGATATTAAAGAGCGCTTCAGCAATGGGCTGCTGCAATAAGATTCTAGCTTCATTGTATATATTTGTCCCAAAGATATTGTTCTTAGAGGCTAAGTTAACCTCCATGTTTAGAAGAGGGTCGACCATTGTCAGGTCAATCAACGCTGGTGATCGTAATGAAGAGTCTTGAGAAGGAGGGGTACTTGTCGCTCTCAGTGGTGTAAAGGAATCAGAAAGAGGGACTTTGTTGAGGACAAACTGATACCTTGATTTTAGCTGGCGATCCAGTGTCATGTTTGCAAAGTGAAGCTGATTAACAGCGCCCGTTTCATCCCTGACTATATACGCTTCTTCTCCTCCATAGAGTCCATCCGCGGGTAAAGCAAAGGTATCTGGGCGAACAGGGTCGAGCCTAAAGGTAGAAGCCCAGCCCTGGTTTGCATAGAGAATGCCTTGCTGTTCAAAGAGTGCAAACGGATTTTCAGGTTGACCATATACACCGACTATATCGTCGTATGTGCCAGTAGCTTGAGGAGAGGAAAAGGGGTCTTTTTTTACGAAAAGGGTATTGTCTAACTGAATGGATAAGCCATCGGATAGAAGAACCGATCCAAATGAATGCGAATCATCAACAATCAACGAATCGCCCAGTTGCCTCAACCTATGTCTGTTTCCATTGTGATATAGATAAAGCTCATCATCAAGAACAGAAATGTTGAGAGGTTCGGGTGCTTCGTAGTACCCAATAGCTTTATCGCGCATTTCACGATTTACCCTATGGGTGCGAGGGGCGGTAGAAGGTGGAAGTCCCGCCTTTTCATTCATCATAGAGCGGAGTGCATAGGCTCCAATTTGCTCCAATGTAGACTCTACCTTCTCTATATTTGCTAAAATGACAACTCCAATTTTATGCTCCGGAATAAAGTCAATGTAAGCTGAATATCCATTGTGACTACTGCCGATGCTCGCTCTGGTTTGGCCGTTTAAATCTGATACAGCGAGGCCCAGTCCATAAGGGACCTGTTTTCGAACGGTAGATAGTTGGACGGTCCACATCTGTTCGAGTGAAGAAGTAGACAGAATGGCGCCGTTTGCACTTTGTCCATCATTGAAGATAACTTTGAGAAATGTGCCAAGGTCATTCGCGGTTGTGTACAGATTTGAAGCGGGTATATTTCCGGACTCGAAAATAGAGGTAGGCACAATCTTATGCTCAAGGCCATTAGCAAATCCAACCGCAAGTTTGCTCTTTAAATCCAACCGCGGGGAATAACTTGTCCGCATGAGGTCCATTCTATCCAAAATAGCTCTCATGTATTGGGCAAAAGGACGTTCTAGAGATAATTCAAGAATCAAACCTGCTACACCAAACCCCGCATTAGAGAACTTCGTGAAGGTCTCAGGCGGATATACAACAGATGAATTGTTAAGGCTATAGACCGTTTCCTCTAATGACGTAGGAAGAGGGTCAAAGGAGTGCCCAATTATAGGTTCAGTTGGGAGCCCAGACTGGTGCGATAGAATTTGCCGTAACGTAAGGGATAATCCGTAGGGGTTTCTTGGGGTAAAGGCAGGTAAGTAAGAGGAGACGGGTTCGTCAAGATCGAGATAGCCTAGTTCAACACGCTGAAGAATTGCAATTGTAGTAAAGAGTTGAGCAACACTGCCTCCATGGTAGACAGTATATGGGGATGCCTGAATGTGCTTTGATCGATCGCTGTAGCCAAATCCTTGTTCAAAAACTGTCTCTTGCTCCCTTATGACACTGATTGATAGGCCGGGTATGCTTTTATCAGCCATCTGGTAATTTATATAGACAGCAAGGCTCTCCTCAAGAGCAGTCTGGTCGGTTCTGCTAATCAGTTGCTTGTCTACCCAGTTGCCCGAGTTTACAATAAATATGATGAACCCAACAGCGCCTACGAGAACCACAGATCGCAAAATAGGCAATGCATATACTGGCATTTGAACACAGCTAGTTTGTTCAAGGAAAATGCATTAGTGACTAGGGTCGAGGTATAGTGTCTTGTTCAGGAGCCTCGATGTTCGTTGAGTCAATGAATGCAGGATTAGAATTCTGCTGCATTTCTTCCATCGCATTGCGAAATTCTTCGTTTTCAGAAGCTGATTTAATCCCTAACGCGGATAAATAACCTAGCAATACGGTAAATAAGAAGAAGGTGGTCAGCAGGATTCTAGAATTCTTTCGGCTAAGAGTTTTTCGTTGATATGACGGTTTGGAAGTGCTCATGGTGTCACTCACCCATTAAATACGGGGATTAGAAGTAAAACAGTTAGGTATGTATTTAGGGTGTTTTGATAGTAAGCCAATACGCTGCTAAAAATAGCAGGCATAACTATCTAAAGCAACTCACCTTGTCTTTAAGCAAAATGTCCTTCCGGGGATGCGGACCCTATGTCATTGATTAAAAAAGACTAACAGGTAAATCAATGCGCCTATATATGTAGCGAGTGCAATGAGGAAACAGCCAGACCGGACAAGGGATCCGACCTTCACTCTTTTTTTGGAATTGGTGTGATTATAGAAATGCATGGTGGCTGTGCAATGCTAGAATTCTTGCCTAGTTATAATTGATCGTATCACGAAGCTATTTCGTCTCCCCATTGATATACAAGATGCTTTAAATAGTCGAGAGAAGACGAAAGATTTTGAACAGTATTCCATTCAAATTTACTGTGGTAATCATGGCCACCATTAAAAATATTCGGTGTTGGAATGCCCAGCTCAGATAAGCGAGCTCCATCGGTTCCCCCTCTAATTACACGTTCTTCCAACTGAATACCCATCGAATCTGCTGCACGATGCGCCAGTGTCACTGTTCTAGGATCCTTTTCCTCTATATAGGAGCGCATGTTGCGATATTGTTCTTTAAAATCAATCTCAATGGATGATTTTGGGTATTTAACTCTGAAAAACTGAACCAGAGAGCGTAAGTACGATATTTTTGACTCCATGCCTTCTTGAGTAAAATCTCTAAGGATGAGAGTAGATTGAGCCTTGGAAGCATTGCTACGAGAGAACGTATGTGGGTGAATGTATCCTTCTCTCTCATCTGTATGCTCAGGGGCTTCATGTGTTGGCAATGAAGCTATTATTTCTGACAAAATGCGTACCGAATTTGCCATTACGCCCTTTGCGTATCCAGGATGGACCATAACACCCTGTACGGTAACTGTTGCTTGTACAGCATTGAATGTTTCTGTGAAAACAGTGCCCATGCCGCTTCCGTCGATGGTATAAGCTATATCTGCGCCAAACTTTTTGAGATCAAGATGATCTACGCCTCTACCAATCTCTTCATCAATAGTAAAACATAGCCGGATTTGAGGCCGCGAGTGACCAGGGTCCTGCAGTAGGTCTTCCGCAAGTTGCATTAAGATCGCAACACCTGCCTTGTCATCGCTACCTAACAGGGTCGTGCCATCACTTGTAATTAGATCATGGCCGATGTGATCGAGAAGGGCCGGCTGCGTAACCGGATCTAAAACGACAGAGGGATCACCAGGCAGCGTGATTTTTTTTCCGTCGTAGTTGCGGTGAATGATAGGATGTACATCCTTTCCCGATTCGTCTGGAGACGTATCCATGTGAGCAAGAAGACCTAACACGGGTGTAGCTGGTGTGTCCTCAGGAGTAGGAATACTGGCGTATACATATCCATATTCATCCATCATTGCATCTTGAATACCAAGAGCAATCAGTTCCTGAACGAGTAAATGAGCTAGGTTTTTCTGCTTTTCTGTTGAAGGGACGCTATCAGACGAAGGGTCGGATTGGGTATCAATCTGCACGTATCGCAAGAAACGATCTACAACTGCTGGAAGGTGATTCTCCATTGAGATGCATTTTCAAGATAAGAACTACATTTTATGATTCGTTCCACACAATAAAGTTATGCAGAAAAGTGGGTCTATCTACAAATAAATACTCTGGAGAAGCATCGATAATTGAATAAATCAGGAGGATAATAAGGCGACTTGACGGGGTGGAGTACATTTCACTATTCTATTGCACCCACTAAACAAAAACCAATAGGTTATGGCTACCCCACTATTGATCTTGCTGGCCGTTGGCGGTATAGCAATTTTGCTCTTTTTAGTTATTGTTGTTCGTCTGCAAGCATTTGTAGCGCTACTGATAGCAAGCATCGTCGTTGCGATATTGGGGGGAGTACCCTTGGCTGAGATCGCAACCCAAATCCAGGATGGCATGGGAAGTACCCTGGGGTATATTTCTATAGTGGTGGGCCTTGGTGCAATGTTTGGAGAATTGCTTCAACTCTCTGGTGGTGCTGAACGCATTGCAAGAACCATGTTGAATCGATTTGGAGAATCGAGAGCACAATGGGCGCTTGGTATTACAGGATTGATTGTATCCACGCCCGTCTTTTTTGATGTAGCTCTCATATTGTTTATTCCTCTTGTATATAGTTTGGCCAAGAGAACAAAGACATCATTGCTATACTACGGGGTGCCTCTCATTGCAGGGATGGCCGTAGCCCACGCATTTATTCCACCAACACCTGGTCCAGTTGCTGTAGCAAGTATATTAAACGCCGATTTAGGGTGGGTAATTATGATAGGTGTAATTGCTGGTATTCCTGCTACCGCAATTGGGGGCGTCTACTTTGGTAAATTACTGGCAAGCCGGATAGACATCAAAGTGCCGGCATATATGGAGCGGGAGACACCTATCCCAACCGACGAGAAAGAATTACCTTCGTTTGGGTTGGTAATGACTATTATTCTTCTTCCGCTCGTTCTCATTCTGGCAAATACGGTTGCAACCATTCAGTTGGAAGAGGGGAGTGGTTTACGTGATTTACTCGCTTTTTTAGGGCACCCGTTTATCGCGCTGATCATTGCTACGCTCTTTTCATTCTACTCATTAGGAACACTTCGGGGATACACGAGGGAAGATATCCTTAAGATCGCTACTAAATCGATGGAGCCTGTAGGATTGATTATTCTAGTGACTGGTGCTGGGGGTGTTTTCGGCAAAGTACTTATTGCTACAGGTGTCGGTACTGCCCTCGCAAATGCAATGGCTGCCTCTAACTTACCTGTTGTATTGCTTGCCTTTTTGATCGCTCTCGTTTTGCGTGTATCACAGGGGTCTGCAACGGTAGCTATTGTTACGTCTGCGGGGTTAATTGGTCCTGTAATAGTAGGGTTTAACTATTCTCCTCCATTAATTGCCTGTATAACAATTGCTATTGCTTCAGGAGCAACCATGTTATCGCATGTCAATGATTCTGGGTTCTGGCTAGTAAATAGATACTTTGGAATGACAGAGAAAGATACGATTCGGGTTTGGACCCTCGTTTCGTCTGTGGTTGGTTTTATTGGACTGATTGTAGCATTGATAATGAGCCTGTTTTTTTCCTGATCAGATCCAAACATTTAGCTTGGAATGATGAACAATACACTCCATCATTTCTGTGGTGGTAACCAGACCAATAAGCTTCTGGGCGTTGTCGAGTATTGGAACAGCATCGACTTTTTCCATCACCATTACCCTCGATAGCTCGTGTAGGGTTGTGTTGCCCGTGGCTGTTAGCACCCGTGAATTCATGACACGGATGGCCTTTGTGTCCGGTGGCATTTGCTGCCGGGCGGTGATCTCCAACAAGTTGAAGTATGTAATCATGCCCGCGAGTTTTCCGCCTTTCTGTATGACGGGGACATGAAGCATCGAATGATTTAACACGATGTCCAATACCTTAGCGAGGGGATCTTCCTGGGTAACCGTTGCCAACCGGGTTTGCATTATTTCTTTGGCATACACCGCTCTTTCGAATCGTTGAGGACGATTCTTTAGAGTGTCGCGATAGGGGTTTCTCGCAGATGGTCTTCCTTTTTTTGAGGGAGTCTCTTCTTTTCTGTCTGAAGGTCCTTTAGAAAGGGGATCTACAGGACGTGTATTGCCTGTTGTGTATGCGGAAGAGAGACTTTCACCTACCCATTCGATCGGCATAACTAGACCTTTTGAGAGGTCATGAAAAGTTCGTGTTTTGACGAAGTCGATTATTGAAAAGAATAGAATGCCTATTTATCGACAGCTATATATTCCTCTAACCAAGATATGTATAAAATAAAACCTAGTAGTATCCTAAAGGGTCCACGCAAATTCAAAAAAGTTGAGCCCAACGTTCATTCTAGCTCAAAATCAAAGAAATTGAAGCCAATTTAATGGTGCTGATCGTATAAAACAGGGGCATTTGAAATAATATAGGAAGTTATTTCTTGGACTGAGTCGCTAATGGTTAAGAGAGAACCATACTGTTTAGAGGCCGATAATTTTTGTATTAGAGGATAGACTGGATTTTCATCTATCCAGAAAGTAGTACCAAAAAAGACCATTGGGCTCACGACTTTAAAGCTTCCATAGTGATTTTGTGCGGCGTCCATAAAAATTTCCTGGATAGTACCAGCACTGCCAGGAGCGAAGATGACACCAGATGTTGCGATGGCAAGGAGGATGTCTTCTCGTATGCTGTTTGCAAAATATTTAGCGATGTGAGTGGCGAATTGATTGGTCGGTTCATGTCCGTAAAACCAGGTTGGAATGGCCAGGTTTTCAGCACCATTGGGGAAGGCATCGCGTACCTGTTGGCCCAATTGTAAGTATTTGTGCTTGGAAAAATCTGTTTCTTGGGAGAGGAGCTGAATCGATTTGTCAATGGCACTTATGTCGTATTCCGATAACCAGGCACCAAGATTACCGGCTTCCATTGCGCCTGGACCTCCACCTGTTGCTACAAAATACCCCGCCTTTGTAAGATGATAGGCGATGAGTGCAACGTCTCGATATGCAGCTGTAGATCTTTTCATGCGATGCCCTCCCATAATAGCAACAACACGGGGGTTCTTGTGCAATATCTCGTTCAGGGCATCGTCGATGGATAAATCATGCAGCCTTTGTGCAAGTGCCTCAAGAAGAGGAAGGGGTTTGTCGCTGTTTCTGTACTTTGAGAAATGATGATAGATTACAGAATCATAGGCATTGTCAAAAAAACTGCCTTCATGATCTGGATGAAATCCATCCATAAGTTCATCAACAGTATACAGTGTTGGTCTGTATGGCCGATAAGGCACATCGTTTAAGCGAGGGAAAACGATTCCACCAGTCTCATGAATATGTTGAAGTGCACTTTGTTCAAATTGGCATCCCAGGAAGGCAGCCCCATCAGCAGGATGCGTAGTAATCAAGGACGTGACAGACCGTAAATCGAGGCCCTGGCACACTACGCAGTCTAAACAGTGGTACGTTTGTATGTGGGAGACGAATTCTTCTAAGGAGTGTATTTCTTTGTACATATAATGTAAGAAGGTAACTAGCTTGTTGGCTTATAGATATCGCCTTGTGAATAGTCGCAGACGCCTTCAGGGAAAATCTCCTGCAACCTGTTTTTGTCTTCCGAAGACAACTCAATAGATCCGTAAACACCCTGTTTTATAGCGTCTTCAACAGACTGCAGAGCGCACTTAAAGATATCTCCAGTGATCGGGCCACCGGCCACAATTCTGGAGGTGGAGTAGAGGGGGAATTTTTCCGTGCACGTACCCGGTGCCTCGCTGTCCAAAATCCCTGACCATGCATCTCCACCAGCGTAAATGAGATTTCCTTCAAGATCAAAGCAACTATCAACAGCTCGTTCTGGTTTATTGTCATGCACACTGGAGCCAGGGTTTGCCAGGATGTTTTCCATCCATTTATCAATGACCTCAAAGGCCATCGGAGTCTGATCAAATCGAGCTGATTCGGTTGAGGCATCAGTGAACCAAACCACCTGGTTTGACGCATCTCCATCATGATTCAACATACGCTGCCGTGAAGAGAACGATTGATGCGCATTATGCATGTCCAGTTCTGCTTCCAGATAGTGCCTCCAGTCTATTAGAGGTATATCAAGCTCGCCCGTAAATACAAGTCCGTTTTCATAGGCTGCACGAACAGCTTCTGGGTCTGCGGTAGTTCTAGGTGCTGCGGGGTAGCCTGAATCATCAGGACTCAATGTCATATTGCGAGCACTGTGAATATCAAGTTCTGTTGCTGAATCGATATAGGGCTGAGCTTCTTGAACGCTTTCATGAGCTGGTTTCCAGCCACCTGCTCGTGCATTAAGGTCAAGAAACTCGGGCATGGTTATACGTTGATCTCGTAAAGCCTGTAGGCCATATTGAACGCCCTTATTGTCCCATGTCCTTCGGGCATATCCATGTTCATCTGTACCATATATCTGCTCCAGGTCTGCATAGTGAGTCCATTCGACAGCCACTTGTTCCTCTTGAGAGATGCCAGGCGCTGTTCCATAGTGCGGGTTAAACGTAAGCGGTGTAAGGCCTCGCCACCCCTTTATACATTCAGTAGAACCTGGTTGATTACCCGTAAAAGGATTAAGGACACTATTAGAAGCGTTTAAGCCCTCTAACCATTGCCGGTTCGACCAGGTAGCCCATTTAGAGTCAGGGTTTAGAAGGACTTCTGTATCCATGTATCGTTCTAGAAGTTCGCAATCGCCTACGTGGATTGTCTGAGTAACCATGTCTGGATAAGAATACTGTGGAATTCCTGCATCTAGAAGGCCCTCGTGATTTTGGCCGTATACATATTGTTGAATTCCTCCTCCGGAGCCACCCACACCAACCGTATACATAGGCTTGCCATAGGCTGTAACAAATCGATCTTTTGTCATAATGGCCGTTTCGCCACCCACCTCGAGATCATAATGGGTTGAGGTGCGGGTGCCTGTCGAGTAGATCACTGCATAGCCATTGGCCAGTCCGTAATCATACAACATGCGTTGTCGATTTGGATTTCCCTGGTACCGCCCAATACCAACCCCGCCTTGAAAATAGTAGATCAAACGCTCATTCCAGGCGGATAAATCTGGAGAATCTACTATCTGTTCTGATGGCGACAACAGGGCAATGCTGTAAATGAACCGATTGATGGTTCCTCGCTCCCAGCGCACGATATAATCCACCGTCTTGCCGTCCAATGTGACAGTCTGGTCTACATCGGAAGGGATGCCCAGAGCCGGGTCGAAATCAACAAGGTCATCTACACCTTGAGGTTTATATAAGAAGCTAACCACGGTTTCCATCGAGCAGTTGTCATCAAGTACATCACCCAGGCCGGTGTGTGCCTTATGGTTTTCAGATGTGCACATGAAAGGAGTCTGTGCTGGGCCAGAAAACATGGGCCCTACACTACTGTGGTTCGTAACGATGATTGAGGTTTCCTGGTAGCCCTTCCCATTCGCCATTCGGGCTGTAACCGTATTTTGTCCCATGCTGAGCCCTTTAAGAACAGCTTCCAGTGAGTTTGACTCGGTAGGAATAAACTCAATATCTTGAACTTCATCATTGACCCGTATAGAGACCGAATCGCCAATAACTCCATCCGGTACATGCACTTCGATCCGAGCTGCATCCCCACTGACATACTCTTCTGGACTAGAAACTACTTGTATCTGGAACGAGTTCAGGTTCACAACGACAAACTCACCGCATCCAATGGCGAGAAGGCTAACGATGAGGGTTGTAGATAGAGATTTCATGGGTGGCCGTGGATTATAGGCTATTGGAAAGTAATTATTTTAAGCAATCGGATATAACTTCCTTTGCACTTTGCACTCATCTGACGCCTTCCCACACTCCTTGCAGGTACATAGCGCCAAGTGCCCGGTCAAACAGACCATAGCCCGGCCGGCCTTCCTCATCCCAAATCATGCGTCCGTGATCGGGCCGAAGGGGGCCTTCGAATCCTATGTCTGCGTAGGCGCGCATAACATCCACCATATCTACACTTCCCAACGAGGCTGGGTGGGGACTCTCATGGAAGGACTGAGGTCCTGAGATCTTGACGTTCCTACAATGGGCGAAATGGATTCGTTTTTTTGGTCCCAGTGCCCTGATGACGGAAGGCACATCATTCGATGGAGCAGCCCCTAGAGAACCAGAGCATAACGTCACACCGTTTGCCGGACTGTCTACTAGATTTATGTGGCGCTCAAGTGCCGAACCAGAAGTAATGATCCGAGGCAATCCGAAAATTGACCAGGGAGGATCATCCGGGTGAATAGCCATTTTTACATTCGAAGCTTCAGCGACGGGGACGACACGCTCAAGAAAATATCCCAGGTTGTCCCACAAGGCTTCTTCATCGACACTCTCATACGCATGCAGCAGCTTGTTTAATTCGTTCGAGTTAAATGCGGCCCCCCATCCGGGGAGTGAAAGTGTGCCGGCAGACAAATCGAATCGATTCATTGCTTCCTGTTCGAAGTTCAGGCACGTGGTCCCGTCTGCCTGTTTCATGGCCAGGTCTGTGCGGAACCAGTCAAATACAGGCATGAAGTTATAGCACAAAACAGGAATGCCAACGTCACCCATGTGCTGAACGCTTTTACAATACGCTTCAATGAGGGAGTCTCGCTCTGGAAGACCTAATTTGATGGACTCATGGACGGGGATGCTTTCAATGACGAGCAACTCCATGCCGGCAGACTCAATACGCTCCTTAAGCTCTATCAGGCGCTCTTTGGGCCATTCAGTACCAGCAGGAATGTCATGCAAGGCAGAGACGATGCCTCGCATATGGGGTATGTGCCTGATGTAATTCAGAGAAATAGGATCTTCAGGTCCATACCAGCGGAAGGATAAAATCATTGGTTTCTGGTTTCGAGTTTCTGGCTTCGGATTCTGGACCCGAGAAAGGGAATCTACTATTTAAGAACCAAAAACTGAAGCCCTTAAGGACTTTCCTCCCGGCAGAACTAAAACTTTTAGAAATCAGAAACACTCCTATATCATCATAAACCGGGGATGCTGCAACCAGGACTCTAGAAAAATAGGATCGGAGACATGAAATTGGTGGTGGCTTGTGACGGTGCAAAGCTTCCCTTTTAACGATCTAAGCTTGCGCTTGGTTACCTGGGGAGAATGCGTGATTCTGCCCGGAGTTAGATAACCCTGATAATCAATTAGGCCGTTGAATTGCTCGGCAATGTTTAGGACGAGCCCCCCTAGAAGCAGGTGGTCAACTCTAGTTTCTTCATAGGCGCCGACCGTAAATGCGGACGTAGGGCGCCAACCAAAGCACGAGTATATCGTTCGTGCTTCGCGTAAGTTAATCTCTTCGTCGCTGGCGTAAAAACTTATGAATAAGCGCCGCAAGGGCCCCTTATACTTTATTCTAATGGCTTGTCCGTTGGATACCCAGAAATCCCAGCCTTCTTCGTCGAAGTAGCCGTTTTCTACCCTATTACAAAACTTACGCAAGCCAAACCCGATGGCATTCCGCTCTTCTTCGGTGAGGGGTTTGCGGAGCAATATGCGTGCTCGGAGTCCCATGTCCGCTGCTTCCGTTTATTTCGATAATAGTTCGTCGCAATTATCGTGCTGTGCGGGCAGGCTGCGGCCAGCGTATCTCCACTCCATGTTGCCGGAGACGCTGCTGGAGGTTTTCGATATGGTTATCGTTTGAGTGTATCGCAATCGGGGACTCGTTAATAGCAAGAGCATGGACAGCTGTAAGGCCTGCTGATTCTCCGATATTCCACTCCACTGGGTGTAGTCTATAACAACCATTTGTGATATGTGTGACCCCCAGGTTCTTACAAGCGGGTAGCAAGTTTTTAACTCGCTGCGGGATCAGGCTACCCAAGGGGATTTCGAAGGGAAGCGAACTTATATCAATATAATTGTCCCCACCTGTCGATGGGTGTAAGTCAATCCGATAGCTACCAATACCAACAGAGTCAGCAAAAGAAGCTGCCGTAACCTCTGTGGCAGAACGGTTTGTTTCTTCCATGCGCGCTTCAAGTCCTACATGTTGTTCTTTGACGGTAAAAAGGGCCTTGATGCGCCTGGAC
>JAHQVL010000210.1 GCA_019634345.1 Rhodothermaceae bacterium | reverse complement strand
TGCTGAGTCCATTTGCACTGGATCAGGACGAGGAGGATGAAGCGCTTTCCCTAATACACGAATATCTGCATTTTCGATAAACGGAGCCCGTTCACCAAATTTAGGGTAGCCAGCTACCAGAACACTATCTCCTATTTCTACCGGTACCTCTGAGTGTACCTTCATTCCCGCATACTCATCTTGTATCACAATCCCACCATCTGGATGGATATATGTGACAACGCCACCTACATGAATAATATGCCCATCCTCTGGATTAAGCGAAAAAGCCAAGATATCATTCAATGGCCGTTTTATTAACTCTCTAAATGGGTCTTCTATTCCAGGCTTCACCACCTCAATGAACTCACTTGAGGGAACGAGCACGACGACACCTATAAGTTGTCGATTTAAGTTAAAAGATCCCCCAGCCACCCCTTGAATGCGCACAACAGCAGCTTTGATGCCTTCAGGAATAGTATCCTGGTTCACAAAAATCGTGAGTGGTTTGTTATCCGTGGTTGACACCTCCAGCGCAAGCCCTACATGTTCGAACGTGTTCACCAGATAAGCCGATTCAACAAGCCCTTCTACCTCTATCCATTTAGAATCTTCTTTCCCTTTTAATAAATAAACCATGGGCTGCGTTGAAGGAGCAGGCAGTTGTGCCATTCCTTTAACGACCATGGACGCCCCCCTTCGAATATCAGGGGCAAACCATCCTCTTGTAGATACGCCCTCAATTTCAACGCGTGAACCGTATTGCGGCAACTCACCATCATAGAAGAAGAATATTCCGCTGGTATGATCCTGGACAAAACAAAACGTAGATTCCCTATTCGGGTTGGAACAGTACGTAATAATACCTTCTAACAGAATGGGGTAGGCTTTTTCAGAATCATCAAGAGAAAGCGATCGAATCTGCTCCACCGTTCTCAATGGTTCAGGAACCGTTTCCTTTTTTTTAAGACGTATTGTGGCCCCTGTACCTATTACAGGCTCTCCCTCATATTCGGTACGCCCCTTTACGTCCACAATCATTCCTGGCTCAAGCGCACCACGAGGCTCTCGAATTCGCACTGCACCCGTTTGATCTCGCAGCATACAATAAGTCTCCTCATCCTCAGAGCAATACATGATCATGCCCTCAAGATGAACAGGTCTTCCGGCCCTGGCTTCTTCCTCCGAAAGCGTATTTACACCTCTCGTCTCAGTAACAACAGTCCGTACGTGCTGTGCATAGAGCCCCTTTCCGGGCAACATGGCCCAGAAGCAAAATAGAACTAACCAGCAGATTGCACAGCGCATAAATAGAACCTGAGTAATGGCTATCCTATTATATTCGTTCAGTTTGCCACAAACCTAAGAAATCAAGGCAAGTGACCAGGGGGGTGGTGTTATAGCCAGTTGGAGGCACCGACCAAAGAGCCTACATCCAGTCAAACCGGCCAGTAGATGGCTGTTTAAAAGAGTGCATCCAGTCAAACTAACGATCAAGCACGTCTAAGACGTGTTTGATTCAGTCAAACAATCAATGTAGCACTTACCCGACCGATTGTACCGAGTCAAACACATGATCAAGCACTCATCCACTCGTTTGACTGAGTCAAACACATGATCAAGCACTCATCCACTCGTTTGACTGAATACAAACACATGATCAAGCACTCATCCACTCGTTTGACTGAATACAAACACATGGTGCGGTACTCTAGCGACCGTTTGTATCCAATCAAACACATGATCAAGCACTCATCCACTCGTTTGACTGAATACAAACACACGAAAGAGCACTTAACGACGTGTTTGACTCCGTTCAACTCTTTGATGAAGTACTTGCAGGCATGTTTGACTGGATATCTCATCTACACATTACCGTATTCTTCTCTCTAAACGACCGGGTCATGGCTGTCGCTGTACGCGTCGCCTCCGTTGCGTCGCGAAGCGTAAGTTCAGGCTTTCTGCCCTCTACGATACAATCCACAAAGTCCTGGGTCTGCAGCAAGAAGCCCTCTTCAAAGCGCTCATAGAAGGTTCGAACACATTCCTGGCGCACACCGTATTGATCGCTAATTTCGACTCGGTTTAGTGCAGCCGGCCGGCCGATACGTAGAGATCCTTCCGTGCCAACGACTTCTGTGAACGTATCATGCCCATGAAAGGCCGTGCGCGAAGCATGAATGCTAGCCATCCCTCCGTTTTCCAACGCACACGTTGTTAATACATTGTCAGCATCGTTCAATTCAGCAAACGCCTTGTGCCTGTAGGCCCCGCCAATAGAATACACGGTTTCTATGTTTGAACCTGTAAACCACCGCACCAGGTCTATGTCGTGGACATTGAAGTCGTGAAACATACCTCCACTGCTCTTAACGAAGTCTAGCTGAAAGGGGGCCTGCTCATCCATGTCCACCGTTTGTGATTTCACAAAAAAGGGCGTCCCGATGGCTCCTTCGTCCACTTTTTTCTTCGCATGGGCATAACTGGGATCGAAGCGGCGGACAAACCCCACCACGGCAAACTGATCCGGTCGCTGCATAGAGTGGGCTTCCACGCGTTCGCAGGCCTCAACATTCAGCGCCAGGGGTTTCTCGCAAAAGACATGCACACCGGCGTCGAGAGCAGCAATGAAATGCTCGGCGTGTTTATCGGTAGAGCTAATGATGTATACGGCATCAAGATCGGTTCTGGATAACATGTCTTCATGCGAGGCATAGACATGAGGTACCTGAAGTACATTCTTTGCATAATCCAGCTCATCGCTGTTCAAACTACACGCAGCCACTAATTCCGCGTGTTGCACCTTGAATTGCAAATTCTCCGCATACCGCCTCCCCAACCGACCTAAACCAATAATACCTACCTTTACCTTGTCCATTTCTTTCCTTCGGATAACCGTGAATTTCTAGCTACAGAAATCTCTAAAAAATATGGCAGAGCGTCAATGTGTAGGTATGTCGAAAAAAGTCTAGTTTAGCGCTTTATATTAAGGGGATATTTCGATAAACATACACTGCCCGCACTGTGCCCGACTCCTCATCAATGACTTATACCTGGCAACTCACTGAGCCTACATCTTCTGGCAAAACGTATTGGACGAGAGATGTACATAGGGTATCTGAAAACAGAGGCGTGTTGATAAACCCAAACGAGCACCGTTCGCTTCAAGTCAGCACCAAGAACCCGCTGGATTATTTTGAGGAAGAACGGGCCCGGATGTATATCAATCCAGAGCATGATGTACCCAGCCTGAACCTATTCGGATTACAACAACTGATTTATTTTCTGGATCACCCGAGTGCACACGTAGCGGATCAGGCGGTATTTAATATCACGTTTTATTTGAGCCCTGAACGAGGGCTTCCCCTGCTGGATCAACTTGCATCATCTCATGAGTGGCGCCACCTGAGTACCCTCCATAGGGACTTTGAGGACCATCTCTCCAGCCGAGCACGATCATGGCTTCCGAACAAGAAAATAACTGGCCTGGAGTGGGAGACCTATATCGAGCTATACATGAAAGCACTCAAAAAAGGATCACGGCGCCAGGCAGAATTCCATGCAGAGCTGCTTTGTTTGGAGCACTTCACTCGTTTTTTCGCCTTTTCCGGACTTGAAGAGAAGTACGGATATTTTGCCTGCCGGATTTGCTCAAGTTCTGTCAATAGCATTCGAGTACCCAAAGTAATAGCTGTTCTTGATCCACAGATGAACGTGCTCCATGAACGGACAGATACCGCGCTGAGAATTAACGCCTTACAATACAATAAACTATTCGATTTTGATGCGATAGAGATTCATCCCTGTTCTGAAGACGATATAGAGCGCTTCTGTATCCATGTTGGCAACGACACAGATCTCTACAGAATGGAAAGGAATAACAGGGTGAAAATTTCTGTGAGTGGTGGCATGACACTGACCCAGGAAAGCATCCGTGATCTCGCTCGCTTTTTTTCTATACAGCCATAAAGACCATGCTTCGCCTTCCCTCCCGCCCAGAAACGGCAGCCGATCATACCTGGTCCCTGGACGAACAGGACCGCTGGACAAGAACTGCTTATATCGCTACGGACCAAACGCGAATAGATAGGTACAAGAGCGCCAAGGTTTTCATCTCAGAAAACATGACCTTGACTCAAGAAAGCAAGCGAAGCTTAAGTCGTTTTTTTAGCCTGATCAATTAGCATTTCTATATGAATCAAACATGGATACAAACTGACTTAGAATCTTCCCAAAAGCAGTGGAGTAGGGATGTCCATTTAGCGCTGAAAACCCCAAAAGGTGTCTATGACCCCAACACAAAAGTTACCCTGACTGGAAGCCTGGAAAACCCACTCGATTATTTTGCCGATAAGCCGGATATGTATTCGAATCCTAAGAGGGGCTCTTCGAGACTTAGCCCACTGGGACTCCAGCATCTCATCTATTTCCTTGACCACCCAGATCCCCTGGCCAGAACCAAGGCTGCCAACAAACTGAAGTCGTATCTAGACCCAGCCAATGGGATTCCCTTGCTTAAAAAGATAAAGACGCTGAACCATGAATGGAGACCATTAAGCGTCCTGCACTCCGATTATAGAGTACATAAACCTACCAGGGCAACGCTTTGGTATAAAGACCAGGTACTAAAACAGGAGGCCTGGTCAAATTATCTAAACGTATATAGAGAGGCTTTAGGCAATCTAACTCGAAAACACCAACTCATCGTCCGTGAACTATTCTGCCTGAATCACTTTGCTCGCTTTTCCTGGTATTCCGGAGATCCACCAGAATACGAGTATTTTGGTTGCCGGTTATGTGGTAGCACAGTGAATAGTATTCGTGTACCTCACATAACGGCAGTCATAGATCACGATATGAAAGAAGCTATTCAATGGACAGACACCAGTCTAAGAATCAATCTTCTTTATTATGACCAGTTGATTGACTATGACGAGCTTGAGATTCATACAGGTTCAGAAGACGAGATCCAACATTTTTGTATCCTTATTGGCAATGATGCGGATTCACACCGCAATAGCATCTACGAAGAAACAGACATTATTTTCGGCCCGCAGATGGTCGTCACACATAACATAAAAAGGGACCTCGGCCGGTTTTTCCCCAGGCTTTTAGCGCCTTGAGTGTCATGCTTTTTACCCTGTACCTTTGTGTAGCACCTTTGGCGCTATTGGATGTGAAACCGTTAGGATACATTTGAGAAACCTCCCTCTATACGAAGCCGATCCGCTTTGCGATACATTTCTTTTCCTTTGTTTTCGAGAGCAACGGTATCGAGTGTGGCTTATGAATCGGGAAGTTCGCGTGTATAATTTTGAGCTTTGGACGATGGCGGTGGTGGCGGGGCTTCAGGGGCAGCCATCATAACTGCTTCCTTATTTTTCAGAATAATCCCCCGTTCTTCAAGTTCTTTATGAACAACCTCATCGGTGAAGTACCCCGTATGGCCCCCGTACCAGGGCGTTTTGTGTTCACTCTCATCCTCAACAACCGCATCATTAGCAACGTTTTCCACATTAAATAAAGTGTCATCGATCCGCCGGCCAATGTAGTCGCTCTTTCGGTTCATGTTGAGCCAGCGTTTTGGTTCAGCATCCCTATCGTCCGCAAACTTCGGATTCAACGGTCCATGCCAGAGTGTTTTCAGGAAGTAATGCTGATAGATGTGGCTGATTGGGGATCCCATCGTCACAAAGTAGGAGTCCGGCACAGAAGAGTCATAATGTTCGGCCAGGAAATGCCTGGTTAGCGCCGTTCCCTGGCTATGTGTAAGGAATAAGACTTTGTCCGGGCGATTTTCTTTGCCGTTTACGTCCCGCCTGTTTATCACATCATTAACAATGGTCTGCATGCGGGAGATAATGTTATCGTAAACGACTGCTTCACCTCTGTCCTTTTCTTCACGCACTTCGTTCTCTTTGTTAAAGTACATTGTCACATCCAGCGCGAAGTCGATGGTATTTTTGATACCCTCTCTAGCCCAGAATCCTCCAATACCGATACCGATCAGGATAGCCCATCCGATGTGGTTGTTTTCTGTTAACCAGGTTCTAATAGCACCATCAGTAACGGTTAAATCGAGGATAAATGGAAGCGCAAAGAGAATGGGTGATAGGTTAGTCATGACCAGGATGGAGTTGCCTACAATGAGCCGCTCCTTGTTTTCCGAATCTCCTTTCTTGGTTCTTGAGTTAAATTGCAAGAACGTTATCGCGCCAAACACAATGATTAGCGCAAATACAATCAGGTTTAGGAGATTAAATGCAGCTCCAACATCGATCAAGCTTTCAATTTGGCTAGCATCGAGCAAATTATTGGACTCTGTTTCATCGCCTTTAGGCATGGCTCGTAGCAGCAGCGTCCAAATCACAGGAATAAATATCAACCAGAGCCGGCATTCAAATACATTAGAAAAGACTTGGAGATCGAAGGTCCTTGGTAAGAAGCTGGTCTCACTTTCTTCGTTCTTTTTGTTGGACCGATCCCGGCGGAAGAGCCACCCGAGGGAAACGCCAAAGAAAATAAAATTCACGCCAAGCCACGCCAGTGCAACCACAGCCAGGATGACCATCACATATCCATAGAATCCATCAAAGTATCCCATATCCACATCAACCATGAAAGGGATCACTCTCAGGAAGTCTACAAGGGGGTTCAGAACACGCTCCCCAGCAATAGAAATAGCTACCAACACCAATCCTGCGATTGAGCAGGTATTCATTAAGAACACCCTTGAGGGATGTATTTTTATCCCCATGTAGCTCAGCACCATACCCAGCATCCCCGTCATTATGGCTGCCCAGGAATTTTCAGGAAGTCCACCGACCCAGTATAAAGCAACCAGAATAGCCAGTAGAGCAGACCAGATCATTCGATTACGGGGTAAACTCTTCTCCACGTGAGAGGCCAGTTTTTCTGCGGGTGGCTTGAACCCTAAACCGGTAGCAATGGTCACGAAACCGAATAGCGTAACGTACAGCCCTCGCACCCATTCAACCTCGGGCGTCTTAAGAATTAGTGCGACGAGAAAGGCTGCGATAAGCAAAAGATTCAATCCCAGGATGGGGCCTTCGACAAACCCGATCGTGTAATGCCCCCAAAACCGTGTCCAGCTACCTCGTTTGGATTTCTTCTCTTGGGATGCCTCCTTATAACGCTTCTTAAAAAGGACATTACATACCTTTGAAATGTTACGGAGGTCAAAGAGCAATATCATAAAGGACACTGCCGTACTGAAAAACCCAGAAGGGGCCTTAGAGAGATCGGCCCATTGCGTCTCCACTATTTCTTGCGTACTCCCATCTTCCAAATGGCCTTCATAGACAGAGTACTCAATCGATTTTCCATGCTCAGGGTGCGCGGTATACAAGGTGCGCTTTAGTTCAGCTTCATTACGCCGGCCCCAGGTCTTTGCAAAATTGTTAGTCGCCTCATCAACCTGCTCTTCAACGGATTTCGGTGAGCCAACGCCGTGTACTACGAACGTGACATATCTTTCATTGGCCATTTGAGTGGGTGTCTCCCATACAGCTTTCGCCTTTAAACTGTATGAATGGGTGGGTTTGATGGTTGCACATATGTGCTTATTACGTACACCGAACTTACTGAAATAGGCCTCTATATGCAACGAGAGGAATCCAAATGGATTCCTCTCTGGTTTTGCGTTTCGCGTTTCGGGTTGGTTACCTGTATAGGCTCCCTATCGAAGCACCACCATCTGACGAATAGACGAATTCTCCCCCGTCGTCAGCCGGTACATGTAGATGCCGCTGGGTAGGCCTGTTGCGTCGAAGACAACCTGGTGGTTGCCGGCCTGAACGAGGCCGTTCTCTAAGGTCTTTAGGCGGCGGCCCAAGAGGTCGAATACGTCCAATCGGATATCCTGGTTTTCGTCTAGTTGGTATGTGATGGTTGTCGATCCAGAGAAGGGGTTCGGGTAGTTTTGGCCCAGTTCGATGTGAGTCGGTACATGAAAGATTTCTACTTCAATGCTCGTGCTCGTGCTGTCAGAACTCAGTACAGGCTGGCCACCACCGGAATCGGAGGCGCCAATCACGCCATCTGTACCTACTACGGCACCGATATTGGCATCGAGCATGTCGATGTCACGCATAAAGTTTGAGCCGGGATGCGTCGGAGTAGGATAGCCGCCGAAGGGTGCTGCCCAGGTTTCGCCGCCATCGGCAGTACGATATACAGGACCGCTTTCCGTAACAGCGAATCCAATCTCGGGTGTAGCAAACGATACTGCCTGAACTATTCGTGTATCAGGAGCATCCAAGACAATACGACGATCGGAATTCGAGAAGATATCTTCGGCGATTACGATTTTATCCCGCCCAACAATAAACCAGTTTCCGTTTCCAGCATACTCGATGTCATTCAAGCGCAAGAACGAATCGGTGTGCCTCCAGGTCTCTCCGCCATCCTGGGTGGCGTACACGCGCCCCCGGTCATCATCCATCAAAAAATCCCCTATCACCCCTTCGGTCTCTGAGATAAATTCGACCGCAGTGAGGTTAGCAAAACCAGGGCGAGAAACAGGATTACCAGCCTCGTCTACTGTATTGACAGCAGCGGGGGACCAGGTTAGTCCATCGTCTATGGACTTACGAACTCGTCCAGATCCGACCGCATACCAGGTATCTCCGCCTGCATAATCAACATCGAGAAACGGGCCTGCTGGAGTCTCCACAACCGTACGTTCCCACGTCAGCCCACCATCCACGGAGCGCATAAATATCCCCTCATCACCTACAGCTACCAGTGTTTCCGTTCCTTCCCGTAAGGAGACGGCCCTAAACATGGTTTGATTTTCTTGAGCAAGCGTCACTCGAGTCCAAGACTGGCCGGCATTTGGGGAATACAAGATGGCATTTTCACCTACTGCCACTCGCCGATCGCGATCAATAATGGCTACTCCGTTGATATCTGCAAGCTCCATATCATTGACCTGCGGGTACCAGAAATCGATAACACTTCCGTCGTCAACGCAATAGGCTGTAGCAGGCTTATCCAGGTCCAGATCGATAAACACAGTAGAAACTCCGTCTCGTGTCCCTTCTGCAGTATCCTCAAATCGAGGTTCACGATACGCCCTGGGATCAATCCCATTGCAATCCTGCGTTACAGGAACAGGAGGAATAAGCCCCCTCTCAATAACGCGTTCATTGCCCAATACATCCTCAATAACAATTTCTGAAGAAGCCAGGCCAATTGGATAAGGTGATTGTTGTGCAAACTGATAAAATCCAGAATTACCTATTTGTTCGAGTGGGATGGTTTCCTCTCTACCGTCACCGTAAACAACGCGGGCTTCGCCACCGGCTATCGGAATGGACCCTTTGGGTGTAGTGCCTATAAAGACGTTGCGCATTGTAGAACTGACCAGGTCCGTGGTTATGAACGGGGCAGGATCAACGGGATCAGGGCTCGCCATAAGCACAGATGCTCCCCTAGGCATCACCATGTTGAGAATATCATCCGGTGAACCAGCGGCGTTCCAGTAATCCAAAAAGGTGCTGTCTCTAGTTATACCTCCTTGCTCAGGCCCAGAAGTAATGTACCAGGTACTCGGGTACGCCCGCCCTTCGATCGTTGTCTCCCCACTGCTCTCGCCCAGTTCGAAATTGGCAAACCGGAGTAGATCTTCCAGTGTATGCCCGGCGCTTGAGTTGGGGGAGCCCGTAAAAATGCGATACTCAAAAGGATTACCCGTGAACTCCCGGGGAATGTTTTCTTCGCGTTCTCCTGAATAGCCAAAATCAACGAGCAAGCGTAGGGTACGCGCTTCAATCTGATCTTGAAACTCCTCCCACTGGCAGGGGTCAGGACAGGACCAGTTGCTGTCTTCAGGACGCCATCGACTGATGCCTGCTTCAAGACCGATCACTTGAATCTTAATGGGTGCGCCGCTCTGAATGCGGCGTAACTGATCAATTGAGAGTGTGATTTCAACATCGCTATCCCCAACCTGGCGCGTGTCTACGGTAATAAAGTCGGACAGCATGCCGTCTGGAGTCAGGTTAGAAGGAAATTCCTGGCTGGGTGTGATCGTTCCTATTGGGTCATTTCCAACAAACAGATTAAATGTTGGCCTCACGTTCAATGCGGTAGCACTGCCTACATTGCGCGCAGCAATATCCAACGAAAGCGTGGCCGCGTTATCAGACTCCGTCGTCGTTGCGCTCTCCCAATTGAGCGACTGCCCCATCGTCTGGCTCGATGAATAGCCCGCTGTTACGGAAGCAGACACGGTTGTTTCTGCGCTAGCAGAAGCACTCGTTAGCCCCACTTCAACACCCGATGTATAAGACACTCCAACGGTTGCTGACACATTCCACTCTTGCGTACTAGACTGGGAAATCTCCTGGCCTTGTGAGTCGGTAATTGTAGCACGGGGTGTAAAACGATAACTAAGCAGAACCACTTCGATTAAGGGAGCGGCTGCCACAAGTGGCCCATTATAGGGCGGCACAATGGTGTTATCCATGTTGACCCCTGTCGCCTCTTGAAAATCACTGTAGGGATCGCCATCGGTGGACCACGCGGTAGGATCGGTGACAAAGCAGCCGGGGGCTTCAGGTCCCGGCGTACACGCCTCTAGATTTCTGTCAAATCCATTTCGTTCTAGTGTGTCGTCGACACAGTCTGCATCAAAGTCAGTAACGGGCTCTACCCCCATGGGGCAGTTCCTTTTCAACGGCGTTTCAGCTTCAAGACCGGAATCAATCCCGCCTAGATCTTGTGCGTACGCGTGCGTCTGCACGACAAAACAAACGATGAGTACCGAAACTGCCCAATGCATGTATTGGCGCGCAGAACCAGGTCGGGAAAAAATATTCAAAACGGTGCCCCAGATGTGGTTTAGATGGATGTGAGAGGAATCAACGAGAAGCGATCGCTTTTGTAGATATTGGTGCAATATACAACAATGGTTCATTAAGCGGTGAGCTTCACCCATATGCCACACAAAAAACACAATTTCCCATCAACGCTGTGAAGCTCCAGCCAAAAAATGCCATGCACACAGGGCTGCTGATTTGACGGTTCGGTGGTCCAGGTCGAACCTGGGATTAACTTCCACTATATCAAAAGACCGTACCTTTGCCGACTGCCCAGCAAGAAAGCAACCGTGTAGCACCGTATCGAGAGGCAATCCATAAACCGCCGGTGCACTCACTCCCGGTGCTTCATGTGCTGATACGGCATCCACATCAAGGGTAAGCATTGCTGAATGTTGCAGCACGTCAAACGCATGATCAAAGGTCTTACGTGTCACCTCATGGTCCCAACAATACGAAGCCTTACTCTTTTCGAGGTAATCCAGATGGGCTTTCGCTGTTGACCATCGGGCCAACCCATACACGCTATAATGATTACACAACCCACTATCATGCTCTAAGGCCTGCCTGAATGGCGACCCCGAATGGGCCTGCCCATTTTTGAGTAGGCGTACATCCGCATGGGCGTCGATATTCATGATATGGACGGGACAGTTCGCTTCTACATATCCGAGGAAATGGCCATACGCGGTTTCGTGCCCTCCGCCAAGGATGATAGGTCGCACGCCCTGTTTCAACCAACGCCCTACTTCCAGCCCCAAGGCTTCTTGATCCTCTTCCAACCGCCCGGTGCATTCGATATTACCTGCATCAATCGTGTTTACCAGAGTAGAAACGTGCGCCGAGAACTGAGTGGGATCGGGAGTTAGCTTGTACAGCGCAGTGCGAATGAGATCGGGCGCTTCTGCGGCACCAGGGCGGCCTCCATTTCGCCGCACTCCTTCATCGGACCCAAAGCCGATCAGGACATGTTCTGGGCTTTCTGTTGGTCGTGAAATGAAGTGACCGCAGCGAGGATCGTCGGGGAAATGCATGGTTCAAGGTTTCAGGTTTCAGGTTTCAGGTTAAATTCAGGTTCTAGCTACAGAATCAACAAGAAACTTGAGACTTGGAACCTGAAACCTTGAAACCAAAGCAATGCAATCATCTGTGAGTCTATAATATTGAATACACCGTCTCCCCACCGATAACCGTCATCACCGCCGCATTGGGGCGCAAGTGGCCTAGCCAGTGGTTGACGTCTGGAGCATCGATCACGGCAAAGTCGGCCCTGTGCCCGCTGGTTAGTTGCCCTACTTCGTTTTGCTGATCGATTGCTTTGGCTCCATAGCACGTAGCTCCTTTCAGTACCTCGGCTGGGGACATGCGCTGCATAATGCAGGCCATATACATGGCAGCCGGTAGATGGTAGCTGGGAGCGCTGCCCGGATTAAAGTCGGTCGCGACAGCAACAGGTACATCGGCATTCATAAACGCCCGAGCGGGCATGGCCGGCTGCCGCAGGTTGAATGTAGCAAAAGGCAAACTCACGGCAACAACCCCTTTCTCCGCCATAGCCTGGATGCCTGCCTCTGAGGCATATTCCAGGTGATCAGCAGACACTGCATCGAGCGAGGCTGCCAATGCGGCTCCTCCTCCATCCGCAAGCTGGTCTACATGCAGTTTAGGGCGCAATCCATATGATTTTGCAGTGTCCATGATGCGTTCTGCTTCGTCCGCTTCGAATGCAGTCTCTTCCACAAACACATCACAGAACTGGGCCAGGTCTTCTGCTGCGACAGCTGGGATGATATCCTCCGTGATCAGCTGTATGTAGTCCTCTCGCCTGGTTTTGTACTCAGCGGGCACTATATGAGCAGCGAGCAATGTCGGCACAAGGCGAACGGG
>JAHQVL010000209.1 GCA_019634345.1 Rhodothermaceae bacterium | reverse complement strand
CCATTGGTACTCTCAAGATCATGAAGCCACCAACATTGGTCCCTGAACTCCATTTCAAGATGATGCCGGCTTACATGACTATGCTGAATAGATAAATCACAGTCCTCGTCTCTCCCAACTCTAAACGTTGAAGAAAAAACATATTCCTTTTTTCCTTGCCCCTCGACATCTACAAATAGATGCAACGGTGGGTGTACAGCGTTTTTTGCTTTTAGCATAACTATGACGAAGTCGATATACCTTATTTTGTATATCGTTACAGAACAACCTGCGATCAATCAGGATTAGCTACTTTTTGTGGCCCGGACGACATTCGGGACAGATAAGCTCTAATAAATGAAGGGCGATATGCTCTTCGTTCCGTTATGGACCAGTCCTCAGCCCTAAGTTCTTTGAACTTATCCTGGAGTCCCCAAGACGCCACAAGGCGAGAAAGACGAGGAATGGCTTTATATAATGCGGAAGACTGGGACAAGTTTTCAGCGGCTACGATTGGATCTATTTCTCTTAATAACATATGCATCCCTTGCTGCACAACCGCCTTATATCCATCCAGCATTGCAAGTTGATGCAAAATAACCTCATCGCCCCCCTCTTCTATGAGCATCAAGCGCCTTGCCAGTTCGCCTTCATCCAGGCCAGGATCCAACAAGAAATCTTTCAGCTTGTGCGCATTGCCCTCATAAAGGATAGCAGATTCTGGGGTTTGAGCAATCGTATGCCCCACAAACTCATGACGAAATTCCCACGGTATGCTGACCAGCATCGATAACACATTCAGCAAAATATCCATCACCTGATCAAATTGCGGAGGCGGCTCTTTAGAACTTTCTATGGAAAGCGGAGAAAGCGCCAACTCAGTCGGTACCGGTGTGGATACCGGCATTGCTTGTTCACCATTGTGCCCCTTCGCAGCTGGATCATGAACAATGGGATCAGTTGCGTCGCCATCAATGATGTCTCGATTTCCATTTAGCTTCTGCAGTACGAGCGTCCACGCCTCATGAATTTCGCCAGAATCTACCGTATTGAGCGCATCTCTCAGCGCATCGGCACGTCGGTTTGGAGATTCGTCGTCGTAAATAGAACATAATCGTTGCAACGACGCCATCAATGCCCCTACCTCCTCTTCGAAAGGATTTACGAAACTGCTTTCGAATACCGTTTTATCGAAATCCGGTACATCAACGAGCTCAGGCTCAACTTCAGGCTCCGGTTCAGGATTTAATTCCACAAACTCGACTTCGTACTCACCGAGTTTAATCAAATCCCCATCCTGCAATGAATAGGTACGTCCAGATTCCAGGCGACTGCTATTCAGATAGGTAAAGTTTTTACTCCCAAGATCCTCAACTTCGTACCCGTTGTCCTTAAAAAGAATTTCAGCGTGCTTTTTACTTACAACTCTACTGGTATCGGGGATATGAAGATCATTTCCCATATCCCGACCAATCGTGATACGTTGTTGATCGAATGTATATTCCTCAGTCTCTACCGATTCTGAGGTATTTCTTAGAACTAATTTTATGGCCATATAACAGAGATCATGATACTTTCACTCATCATATCCTCCCACTCTTATGGTACTAACTCTACAACGCCTAAGGTAAAAACCGACTGAACGTTATCCTAAAGTGCTGTATAGCCTCGTCTTGGTTTACATATATTTATGTCTGCTTGTGGCGACATTCATGATCGCCGAAAGCGCTGTATAACCTCATAGTACCTTCAATCGAATAGCAAGCGTCAATTTCCGAGATTAAGTTGAGTGTGGGTTTAGCAACCTCCATAAGGAGCCCTGCCTGATGTGTAGGTCGATTTACGTTACGGTTTCCAGTAAACGTATATAAACAGGATAAGATCTAAAAACAACTACCCAAAACCTGAAACCCGACCCAGATACGCAAGACGCTTATATCATTACGCGTCAAAGGCATTAATCCCAATGAACAAACAACGAGTAATATATGCCTACTAGTCGTTTAAAAGTGTGATAATCGCGAAAAAGATTTACGATTCACTCTAATTATACGTTATAACGTCTAATGTAACGACTTAAATTGTACGTATATATTTGCCCTCCCATCTTTCCGTAACTAGCACCAAACTGCGCGTATTTTGATGAAAAACACAATGCTCGCACTGTATCCCAAGCCTGAATCTTTCATAGGGAAAGAATTTGATGGATACCGAATAGATTCGGTATTGGGAAGTGGTGGTATGGGAATAGTTTTCAAAGCCACCCAGCTTGAACTATCTCGGCAGGTAGCTCTCAAATTTATTACCCCTTCTCTAACTCAAGACGAGAATTTCTGGAACCAGTTCAAAGTTGAAGCCCAGGCACTGGCTAAAATTCACCACCCTAATATTGTTGTCATTTACAACTTTCGTCCTTCTGACCATGGCTTTTACATTGCCATGGAATACGTTAAAGGGACACCGTTCTCCGAATACATCAAAAAAAGAGGGAAGGTTGCCTGGCCTGAATGTGTCGTATTAATAAAGCAAATCCTTTCTGCCCTCGACGCTTCGCACAAGACCGGCATCGTTCATCGAGACATAAAGCCCAGCAACCTGATCGTTAATGACCAAAATTTTGTAAAAATAACAGATTTTGGCCTGGCGAAGATACATGATGCGGGTATTAAGACGGACGACAGCACTGTGTCTCTCGATACAGTAGGCACGCTCTTTTACATGCCGCCAGAAGAAATCCGGGGCCTTTCGAAGGTGGATCACAGAGGCGACATCTATTCCGTGGGCATGACGATGTACGAAGCCATTGCCGGCCGCCTACCCTTCGACAAAAATGCGTCCGGCTACGACGTACAGAAAAGCATTGTAGAACAGCCGTTCTCTCACATCAATAAATACGTCCCTTCTCTTCCCAAGCCGCTTGGCAGGGTTATTATGAAGGCTATTGAAAAAGAGCCTCACAAACGATTCCAGAGCACTGGTGAAATGTTAACTGCTCTGGATCGTTGTACATCAAAAGCAGTATCGGAAAGAAAATCTACACCCTTTATTCTCAGCCCAATTGTGCAGGCTCAGGCGGAAAAAACGAAAAACCTGCCTACCTATGTCCCTGTTCTGGGTGCAGCATTCTTAGTGTTGATTATTCTGTTTCCGCTAGCGAGTCTATTTAATTTTTCCTCAAAGCCCAGAACGCTCGCGGAGCAACTGCAAGAAAATGGAATCTCACTCTCCATTGAAAAACCAAAGCCCTTAATCCCCCCCAAGCAGGAAAGGGCAATCCCCGTTTCAGACAGCAGTTCAGCGACGTCCCAAGATGACCGCCCCGTACTTGCCCAGGGGCAACAAACCGATAAACGGGTGAACAATCTACCGACCCAGGCCCTGGCTTCCACCCAGGCATCGGTTCAAATTCAAAAACCGCCTTTGTTCTTGGTAGATACAGGGTCCATCCGGATTACCTCCGAACCGCCCGAAGCCGAAGTGATACTTAACGGCACACCGATTGGCGTAACTCCCCTCTTCATGGATGTAGTCCCGGCCGGCACCATTGAAATCCAGATTCACAAAAAGAATTTTATCACCAAGGTGATCAATACGGAAATCCAGCCCCTGGAGATTTCGGTTATCGAGGAGAAGCTGAAACCCATTCAAGGCATCCTTCGCATAGAGGTCAACCCTCCCTCGCATGTGTACCTTAATGGCCGCCGAATTACAACGGCGCCAACCGCATCTCTTCAACGGCCAGTGGCAGCAGCTTCACACAAGGTATCTATATCCAATAAAGAAATAGGAGAATGGATACAAACGATCTCGGTACAAAAAAATGACACAGCGTCCATAGCCGTTGATTTCAGCAAAAAAATAACGATTCCAGTCACAGCGTTTAATGAATCTGACCAGGGAATGCACGCTGAAATCTATGTTGATAATGAATCCACGGGGGTATACACACCGGCACAATTAACCCTTCCACCTGGAAAACATCTCATTTCAGTTCAATCCGAGGGGCATGAGCTCGTAGAAAAGCCTGCCAGCCAGAATTACGATACTAACCTCGATGAACCACTGCGATTCACATTAAAGAAAAAGCCCTAAATTACTAATTTAGAGCTTAAGAGAATGTGCTTTCTGTCGATACTTCACTTGAGGTCATCTACTTCATTGTAGATGTCAAATTAGCATAAGAACCCCCTTTAGGGTGGACCTCTTTCTGTGGTGGGTCGAAGCCCGGTCTTTTAGGCCGGGCTTTGTCATTTGTTATAATTTCGCGAAATCATCCAGCATTACTTTCAATCGTATCAGTAGACGCATCGCTCGCATAGCCCCTTCAGCAAAATCCTCTTGGGTAATATTGGGATCCTGAAGACCCGATTCTAAAAATGTCTTAGTATCTTCATACAAACGATTCAATGCATCAATCTCTGCAATCAATCGATCCCGATCTTGCTGTGAAACCATGGTTTGGGCCATACTCAGAAGCACCTGAATGAAAGTGAAGCTTTCGTCTATGCAATTGTCAACGAATAAGCAGAAATAGCTAATGTAAGGAAGTGAACGGTTGTTTCAAACTCTAAATTACGCGATACGCCTAATTAGCTTAAAAAAACTCGATTTTAAGAAAAAACTTAACCACCTGCGGAGCCAACCAGTCCCTTAGTAGCATCGACATGGTATATTTCCATCGATTTTGCATCCTGTATCCAGGACACAATGCCCAGGTTTTCGTGATTCCAATCTTCTTCAAGCAATAATGAGACCTGAATGTGCTTTTGTCCCTCCTTGGCAAGCATAAGCGGCTTTGCATCTAAAGATCGAACAACATAATCATTGCGTAAAGTACGTCCGGCATTCTCCCCTGCTTGCACATCTGTAGCTGATACATTTTCAAACACTGCGGCCATTACCATAACCATGCCTTTGAACGAGCTATCCTGCCTGGAAGCCATCACACTGAGTAGGACGTGGTTGTCTTTGAGCACTACGTCCTCTATCGAGATCTTCGCAAGATTTTCTGTTGGCGTGCTCACCAATTGATTAATTCTCTTCTTGATTTTATTCTCATCAGAGCCAACCGCCTCATACTCCCCTTGAATCACTATCTGCGGTGTATATAACGTCGCCTCACCAAACGCTTCCCTGTAATTGGCCTGCCGCTCCGTCCACTGGGTACTCGAAAAAGGATCTCTCCATCCCAAATAATCCCAATAATCCACGTGATAAGCCAGAGGGATTACGACAGCACTATATCGATCATCGTTCGCAATCTTAGCCAATACCGATTCAGCCGGGGGACAGCTCGAACATCCTTGAGAAGTAAATAATTCCAAAAGAATAAGGTCATCTGAAAAATGCTCTACAGCGCTATCTGGAGTACTTGATTCTTTCTGTAAGTTTACCCCAAGGCCTATACCCAAGAGTATGAGGGCTGAAAGTGAAATGAGAAGTCCTGTTTTCATGCGATTAGGTGCAAAAGCACTAAAATTAAGTAACAATATAATTATTGTTCACTAGTTAGTGCCGATACCATCAAATGTGTTCCACTCAACTGTTGCTTTGTTAGAATTTTTTTATATCCCATTTTCATTGTGATTGATCATGGATCACACGTCATCGTCAAAAAAACCTGTTTCAGCTCATCATTCTCCTTCCGAGAAAATGGCGATGAACGAATTAATGGAAGCGTTAGAGATATCTCGCTCTCAATACGATCGGCTTCTAGAGCAATTTGAGGTACTGGCAGCAAATTTTGAGGATGCGCAAGATGAACTCGAGCGGTATCGGTTATTGTCTTCTATGCTGGAGTCTCGCCTCCTAACAGCAGATCGCAAAGCAGAAAATGCCCAAAAAATACAGACCGAATTTCTGGATACCATCAGTCATGAATTACTCACCCCGTTAAATGGCATTTTGGGGATGGCCCGGCTTTTAAATGATATCCCCCTACCCAAAGAAGCTAAAGATTCTGTAGATATCATTACTTCATGTGGAGAAAGCCTTGAGGATATCTTAAAAAGCTTACTCGACTTTATCTACTTATCCAGGGGAGAAATCGAGTTTATCAACACTACCTTCAACCCGGCCTACTGCATTCAATCTTTAATTGATGAATACACTCCAACTATTTATCAAAAAGGATTAGAGGTTACGTATATTCCGCGCCATCAGGGCATTGACTCTATTGAGATCGATCAAGATCGATTCAAACAAATCATCCATGTTCTTTTATCAAATGCCGTTAAATTTACGTCTTTCGGCCACATCCTGATTGAATCAAAAATTGTCTCTCTCGACAAAAGTGCACTGGGGGTGCATTCGAATTATGAGCTTCACCTCAGTATTATTGATACGGGGATTGGCATTTCCGCGCAGGATTTAAAGCACATTTTCCGGCCTTTTGAGCAACTCGACAGTTCTAACAACAGAAACTATGGCGGGATTGGCATTGGCCTCTCGCTTGCAAAGGAAATTATTACTCAAATGGAAGGGGCGATTGTTATTGATAGCAATCCAGGCAAAGGAAGTACGTTTTTAATTACATTACCCCTCCATACCACGCATGCATCCATTAAGGACCGTCATCGGCTTGCACAATTTGATGCACCCTTAGTCATTTCCACTCTCCACCCTCCACACAAGAATCTATTTACTGATATCTTCTCGGAAATAGAATGCACGATTTTATTCGAAGAAGACATTCCAGACGAGCAACAAACAAACCCGGACACCATATGGATTGTTGATTATCCGGCCCATTCGGCACAAAGTGAACTGTATGACATCAAGATCAAGAATCGAAGCAGCCTGTATTCCAAAGTTGTTGCTTTCGTTCCTCCAGGAAAAGACATCCCCCCTCAGGTTAAGATCTTATTTGATGTGATTGTACCTAAACCCATCAACCTAAAATCGGTGGCAGGTGCATTAGAATTCACTTCAACACTCATTCAGGGCACTACGTCAGATGTGCAATCAGCCAATCAGGAACCTTCCACCACAAAAAAACCCTCTGCACAAAAAGTCCTTTTGGTTGAAAGCAATGTGATCAACCAAAAAATTCTACAGCATTTACTGGGGATGTTGGACATAGAAGTGGAAACGGTGAGTAGCCTCGATGAGATGAAAACAAGGGTCACCTCATCCCGTTTTTCACATATTGTAATAAATCCTAGTATCGATCCAACATCCAATCTCAGCCTCATCTACTTAATTCTGAACGCAACGAATATTGTTGACCATACACGCGTTATTGCCGTTACAGGGAAAGATTCTCCATTTAGAGAAGACCAATTCAATGAAGCAGGCTTTCATGAACACGTCACCCTCCCGACTCAATTGGATGATTTTGCAGAAGCTTTACAGGTAAAGCACAAATAAAAGAGTCAGAGATCCTGCAATAATCAATGAGTTTTATTAAACTTTGCCGTGACTGAACAAATCAGAAAGACATAGATCATGGCGAAACCCATCGATGTCCCTAAAGGGAGATTATTCCTTGGTGGCTCTCTAGAAGAAGGAGTTGATTCTCCCCTATTCATAAAAACAAGCAATTTAACGACGCACGGAGTCATCGTTGGGATGACCGGGTCAGGTAAAACGGGGCTTGGGATCGTCCTCCTGGAAGAGATTCTACTATCAGGCCGGCCGGCACTTATCCTTGACCCTAAAGGTGATATGGGTAACTTGTTGCTTACCTTTCCAGAATTAGATGGAGGCTCTTTTCAGCCGTGGATGGAGGACAGTGGTTCGAAAGCAGCAGCGGAGAAAACAGCCGGCTTCTGGAAGGAGGGCCTTTCCTCGTGGGGCATTACCGGAAAACGGATTCAACAGTTAAGAGACAAGGTTGAGTTTGGATTGTACACTCCGGGATCCAAGTCCGGCGTACCTCTAAATATCGTGGGGTCCCTCCGGGCACCAAAGAAATCCGAAGACCTGGAGTCCCTTAGAGACGAAATCGAGGGATTTGTATCAAGCTTATTGGCTCTGATTGGCATCGAAGGAGACCCGATCAGCAACCGCGAGCATATTCTCCTTTCGAACCTGATCGAACACGCCTGGAATAAAGGACAAGACCTTGACCTGGCGAAATTACTCGGCCAGATTCAGGACCCTCCTATTCGAAAGCTGGGGGTTATTGACATCGATTCGTTCTTCCCCCCTAAGGATCGCGTCGCCTTTGCCCTCAAAATCAACGGACTCCTCGCCTCACCGGCGTTTGGGACATGGATGGAAGGCCCCCCGCTCGACATTGACAAAATGCTGTATACCGAAGACGGAAAACCCAGGGCAGCCATTGTGTCGATGGCTCACCTTTCCGATGCGGAGCGGCAATTTGTTGTAACTCTTGTGCTGTCTAAGTTGATCACGTGGATGCGCGCGCAACCTGGGACGGATGATCTGCGCACGCTTGTGTATATGGACGAGGTCTTTGGGTTTGTGCCTCCCACTCAAAAACCCCCAAGTAAAAAGCCCATCTTGACAATCCTCAAGCAGGCGCGTGCATTTGGAGTGGGCCTGGTACTCTCAACCCAGAACCCTGTCGACATTGACTATAAAGCCCTCTCTAACACAGGCACATGGATGATCGGCCGGCTGCAAACGGAAAGAGACAAGGCACGGCTCATGGACGGATTAACGTCAGCGAGTGGAGATTCGGACATCAAGGAAATTGAACGGATGATCAGCGGACTGGGAAAAAGGCAGTTCATGTATCACTCCACAAAATCCTCGAGCCCTCAGGTCTTTTCAACCCGCTGGGCGATGTCCTACCTCAAGGGCCCCTTAACCAGGGACGAAATCAAATCGCTCACGAAAGATGCGCCTGAAAGAGACTTAAAACTAACAAATGCGGACTCCTCGACGCCCACCCCTGTAGCAACGGACTCGTCCAGTACTGTAGCTCCGACGATCCATGCGAACGTATCCTCGTTCTATCTACACCCTGCTGCTGAATGGGATGCCGTGGATGCGATTGATTCTGGCAGTAAAAAATTTGCGGCAGCAATAGCTGCCCGCGTCAACCTGATCTTCGACGACACCAAGGCAAAGCTCAAGCACGAAGAGGAATGGGAAACGGTCATCTACCCTCTTTCGGAGAATATTTCCCTCGACGACGCCGTAACGGTTGACTACGACAAGCGGGACATGGTAACAAAAGAACCTGATGGGATTCTCTATGAACTACCCGACGCACCGGTTCATACGGCTACGTATTTCAAAAAGGTATCCACCGAGATCAAAGGTCACCTGTACAGGAATCGATCCGTTACGGTATTTAGAAACGTAGGCCTAAAGCTGTATTCCAGGGTCGGAGAATCAAGAGCAGATTTCGAAACCCGATGCCGCAAAGAAGCCGACAAGGCGGAAGATGTTGCTGCTGATAAACTCCGTACAACCTATGAAGCCCGCATTAAACGAGCGCGGGATATGCTCGATCGGGCAGAGGACCGCCTGGAAGAGCTTGAAGTCGATCATAGCTCTCGAAAGACGGAAGAATTGCTCTCGGGAATTGGTACGGTCATGACCATGTTTCTTGGTGGCAAGAAGTCATCACGCAGCATTGCGACTGAATTGCGAAGAGTTTCTTCTCGTAGAAAGCAAACGCGTAAAACGAGTCAGAAAATCTCAACGGCAACGAACAGAATTGACGAACGGCTCGCGCAGTTGGAAGACCTTGAAAATGAGTTGGCTGATAAACTGCTGTTTCTCGATGAAGAATGGGACACAAAAGCGGCAAACATAGAGGAGCTCGAAGTTGGACTCGAGAAAACCGATATCCAACTTGACGAGCTCTCCCTGGTTTGGATTCCAATTAAGGATTAGATCTTAGCGCTCAATCCTTGAAACATCTTTTGTGCCTGTATGGCAGCAGAAGGGCTTTCGATATGAAGGTTTGCATCAATCGCCTTCTGTAGAAAGGTGGTTGCCTGTTCGATATTGCTGGTCGCGAGATAAATCTCCGCCGCTCTGAAATACACCATCGCGTCTCCTGTGCCAAGGCGCATGGCCCGGTCAATGTATTCTAGGGCTTCCTCTGATCGGTCAAGCTTGTGTAACGCCCACGCATACGTCTCTAGAGCATGCAAATGGTTTGGACGGCGTTCGTATTCCTTCTCGGCAAGCCGTAGTGCGTTTTTCAGATCTTGCTCTAGATCGGCTAAGTAATCTGCGTATTCCATACGGACATTCTCGCCCATTTCATCGGCTTCTTTGTAGCCCAACGCAATCTGATCCAGCGCAGCGTATTTCTTTTCATCTTCGTTTGTTGCCTCATACACTTCAACCAACCCTTCAAGAAATTCGTCAGCAGGTACACGTTCATAGGCTGTAGTAAGTAAACGAGTTGCTTCTTCGTAATTCCCCTCAATCAATTGAATGTGCCCATGCCCTCCTATAGCAAATGCATACCCAGGGCGTTCCTCCAGAATACCAGAGAATATCGACGATGCTGCGTGTAGATTGTCTTCGGCAAGATAGAGCTGCCCGATTTGATACAGGGCCCATGCCCTCTCTTCGCTTCCTACCATGGCTGCATCTGCAGCTAATACCATAGCTTCTAGAGCGCCATCCCCGTCTCCATGTAATTCTCTCAGATAAGAAGCCCGCGCATATGAAGCCAACCCGGGCTTAATGCTGATCATTTTATCACACGCTGCTACGGCTTCTTCGTACTGCCCCAGCTCAACGAGCGCATCGATTAATATCCCATATACATACGCCACCTTGTCGTTCTCTTCGATTAGGGTAGAAGCAAGGTCACGCGCTTTTTCAAACTCGTGCAGGGTATTAAATAGAGAAGCTTGCAGTGCTTTTGCTTCGTACAGATCAGGGTGTGATTTCCGTAGATCTTTTAGCAGTTTTTCGGCTTTAGGAATGTATGTGGGCTCTTGCCTGGTCTGAATAGCGAACTGCATGTACGTCTGCGCCAGGGAGAGTTGGTACCCCGTGTGTGTTGGGTTTTTGCGTACCTGGTCTTCCAAATACAAAATGGATTCTTCAACGTTTACGACGGAAGCGCCTACGGGCACAATGGGTGTTGTGGCTGCTTCACGTTTTTCTGTGTTAGATTGCTTCAGAATAACCAGTCCCCCTAAAACGATCCCCAGGAGCACTACAATTCCGGCTAGTTTATTTAACGTGCGTCTCATGATAATCTATATTCAAATCTGACTACCCCCCATTGCCTGGCCCCTTATAGGACCGAAGGCAATCGGGGGCATCAGGTATTATTTAATCAACAATGCTTTTTTTGCCTGAAAGGCGCGTCCATTCGCCTCGATACGGTAGAAATACGTGCCACTTGCGAGAGTAGAAGCATCCCACTGAAGGCTGTGAACCCCCGTTGCATGCTCTTTATTTGCAAGCGTCTCTACCAACCGACCTTGTAAATCGTACACCCGCACCGCAACAGTTCCTGGCGTGGATACCTGGTACTGGATGGTCGTGGATGGATTAAAAGGGTTTGGGTAATTTTGCTCCAGGATGTATGCATCCGGTACAGCTATACCCAGGCCTTGAATGTTGGTCGACTGCATATTTGGATCTTCAAAGGTCAATTGCTTGACGTAATCGTATCCGCTATGTGGGTCGGCCTGGTAAGGAAATACGCTCTGCAGCGGCAGGTCATTGCTTATTGGGCCGGCGTTGTACGTCAGTTCAGCGACCAACATATCTGAAGCCAGATCCGAATAATCGCCTGCTGTTGCATCGTCAAAAGGCAGGCCTACAGCGGCCAACACCAACCCACCAACAGCTTGAAGCTCAATGGTTGTCACGTCGTCTTCAAGGCGACGTCCGTTCGGGAATCCATCCATATGCGGAATGAATTCCAGGTCGGTCGATGTATTGAACGGATCAGCCGTAAGCCCTATAGCGGCAGCGCGAATAAGACCTTGAAATGCGAACGATTCAAATTCTTCCGTATTTCGATCTGTAACCGGTGTCGCCATATTTAAACGCAGCATGTCCCCTCCATACAGCAACCCTTCCATGTCCTGCGTGATCGGCAGGAAGTTATGGATGAAAGGCTTGCCTGGGCTCAACGGACCAGCCGTTTTTCCT
>JAHQVL010000208.1 GCA_019634345.1 Rhodothermaceae bacterium | reverse complement strand
ATCAACAGGCAAGATAGCCTATATCCTCGACTCGGGCGGTCCTGCTATATTATCTAGAATCCCGATGAAGTCGGGATTCGTTTCGGGTTTCGTGTTTCGGGTTTCGTGTTGTCTCGAGTTTTGTGTATGAGAACTCGTAACCAACCCGAGACACGGAACCCGAGACACGAAACGTTATTCATAATTCATTATGAATAACTCCTATACCATCCCCCCGAAAACCCGCATCGGCCATGTACATCTGAAAGTGGCTGACCTTGAGAGGTCGCTTGATTTTTATTGTGGGCTCTTGGGGTTTGAACTGATCGCGACGTATGGAGAGCAGGCTGCGTTTATTTCGGCTGGTGGTTATCATCACCATATTGGATTGAATACCTGGCAGAGTAAGGGTGGTCCGCCAGCACCAAAAAACGCTGCTGGTCTATTTCATACCGCTATTCTGTATCCTACCCGAAAAGGTTTAGCTACTATCTTTGCCAGGGTGCATAAAGCAGGATATCCGTTTACCGGAGCCTCGGATCATGGTGTTTCAGAAGCCCTCTATTTGGACGATCCGGACGAGAATGGGGTAGAGCTGTATTGGGATCGTCCGAAGGAACAGTGGCCGATGAATTCGGATGGATCGTTGAATATGTACACCAGGGCGCTGGATCTAGAGGATCTGTTCAAGGAATTGGCCTGAGTAAGGCACATCATCTTATTATTATCACCTATCAACTTGGGACGAGTAGGCATATTTCTTGTTTTGTGACGAGAGCTGAAAAACTATCACTCTAACACGATACAAAAAATAAGCATGTTCTCAGTTTATAGAATCAGTCTTGCTCTTCTTTTATTCTGTTCCCTGGTATTTGTAGGTTGTGACTCATCGGATTCCGATGACGATATGGATGACCCTCCGATGCTTGAGGCCACTCTCTCCAGTATCCAGGCGAATATTTTCAGCACAACTTGTGCCACGTCCGGTTGTCATGCCGGTGAATTTCCCCAACGAGACCTAGATCTAGCCGACGGAAATGCGTTTGCCTCGTTGGTGAATGTGGCCAGTATGGGTGTGCCCGATCTTCTGTTGGTAAACCCCTCGAATGCAGACAGCAGTTACTTGATTTGGAAGCTGGAAGGTAATGCAGGCATCGCCGGAGATCGCATGCCTCGTTCCGGCCCTCCTTTCTTAACGGATGATCAGATTGGCGTTGTGCGCCAGTGGATTGATGCGGGTGCGATGGATAATTAGGCGGTATAGACAAAATGTAGAAGGCCGGCTCCGTATAAAGAGCCGGCCTTTTTAGGTTAGGATGGACTGTAACCATACACAATGCTTGCGTTCGTAGCATAGCCGGATCGGTTTTCAATCAAGACTTTAAACGTTGTGGTGCGATACACCGTAAACTCAATGATGCCTGTGCTGTCATACGTGTTGTCATAAGTAATCAGGTTGCCGAGGTCATCGTAGAGGTATATATCGAGATTTGCACTATTGCTGGGCGTTACCAGTATGGCATACGTTTTCCCTGCAATAAACGTTTTCTGAAGGGTTGAATGGCTTTTATACGATATCTGCCGATGGTCATGATCTGTGCGAGGTGTATATCCTGTAAGAATCAGTGCGGCTTCAGCAAGTTTACAACGATCCTGCGCCTGTACGGATTGAGTAGGAGTAGGCAAGAGAAATCCTATAAGAGCGAATAATATAAGTAGTTTTTTCATGGTCCCAAGTGTGTGGAAGAAAGTGTGCTATACACTTGGATAATCGAATTGAGGGGAGAGGAGGAGACAGGGGAAATAAGGTGACGACTGCATTGAGCAATCATTTCGGATAATGTAAGCTTTCCCAAAAACTGGGTTCTATGTCATATTTCGTGCTCAGATTGAGCTCGGAATGAAGCTAATCCCTGGTGTTAGCCACGTTTCGGGACACATGGGGTGTGCGTTTATAAGTGATGACGTCCAGAAACTGCTGAGGCGCCTTGTGAAAGAATATGGGCTCGACATCATGCTGGAAGATCATGACGTTGAACGCGCAACCTATAGAGGACCCAAAGAAACCAGCGAGGAGAAGGTGACGAGTTTTATGGCCATGCTCAAAAGCCTGGAGCCAGGAAAAACATACATCCACGTTGAACACCCCGGTTTAGACACAGCCGAACTGCGGGCTATCCACCATATAGGTTATGAAGACGTAGCGGCAGACCGGCAAGGGGTAACCGATACCTGGACAGACCCAAGAGTGGAAGCCCTTATTAAGGAGAAGGGGATACAGTTGATCAGTTACAAGGATCTAAAGGATTAGATGTTTGTCGTTCGGAGTTCGGGGTTTGTTGTTGAGAACACCGAACCACGAACGCCAAACCACGAACATTATTATACCCTGTATCTCTAACAGATATCTTCCGTATAATGAGCTGTATCGTTTAACAAGCTGCCACGTACATGAATATCCTTCGAATCATTCTCACCGTTATTTTACCACCTCTGGGTGTATTTCTAACCGTTGGTATTGGAATGCACTTTTGGATAAATCTCCTTCTAACGCTGCTTGGGTATTTCCCTGGTATCGTGCATGGTATCTGGGTGTTGATGAGTAAGTAGAGGGAGCTTACATGCCCACGGCGATGCCGTGGGTTTATTATGTAGGCCTGGTGTGAGATGTGGGGGCTGGTTGATTTTGGGTTGGGATTTTGATTCTTTGGGATATCCTCCCATGTAGCCTCCATCGATCCATGTACCGCTCGTGTATATTTCTGGCTTTTTACTTCCTTTTTGTTGGTTGTGGTGGGGTTTCGGAAGAGGAGGCTGAGTTGATTTTTGTACATGAAGTGCAGCCTCTGTTGCAGGCGAAGTGTTATGCCTGTCATGGGGAGGACCCTGATGAAGTTGAAGGGGATTTTGATATCCGTTCATTAGACGGCATGCTGGCCGGCGGGGAATCTGGTGAGCCCGCCCTGGTTCCTGGAGATCCTGATCGGAGCCGGATACTGGAGGCGGTTACTTGGGTAAACCCAGATCTGGAGATGCCACCCAAAGAGAACGATCGATTGTCAACTCAACAAATTGATCGAGTCCATCAGTGGATTTCTGGAGGAGCACCCTGGCCGGAAGCAGGCCGATTCGCCGAATTACTACGGGTAGAGTGGGAGTATGCGGACGGTATACAGGTCGCAACAAGCGGTGGATTGTCTCAGGAATGGACCAATCGGCGATACAAGCCGGAAGACCTGTGGGCCTATCAACCCGTCGGAGACTACACCGTCCCAGCCAGGTATTTAAAGGACCGAAAAAACGGGCACCCCGTCGACGCGTTTATCAATCGTAAGCTCTCCAAACAGAAAATCCCAATGACTGTGAGGGCAGATCTAGAGATACTCATACGACGTGCTACGTTTGGCCTGACAGGATTGCCTCCTACACCCGAAGACGTAGACGCTTTTGTGTCGGATTCCGACGCTGATGCATTTGAAAAGGTGATCGAACGCCTGCTTGAAAGCCCGGGTTACGGGGAGCACTGGGGCCGGCATTGGCTGGATGTGGTTCGGTATGCGGATACCAATGGGTTTGCAAATGACTATGAGCGTCCGAATGCATGGCGGTACCGAGACTATGTCATTCGCTCGTTTAACAACGATCTGCCCTATGATCAGTTTATCCTGGAACAATTAGCAGGCGATGAGCTTGACCCGGGTAATCCTGAAATGCTCATTGCCACTGGATTCTTGCGGATGGGGCCATGGGAGCATACAGGAATGAGTGTGGTGGCGGAGACACGCCAGTTTTACCTGGATGACGTCACCAACAGTGTGGGCGAGACCTTTCTGGCCAATCCCTTACGCTGTGCTCGCTGCCATGATCACAAGTTCGATCCAATTCCCACCCAAGATTATTACAAGGTGCAGGCTGTTTTTGCGCCGGTTCAATTTGCTGCTCGCAACGCTTCTTTTTTGCCTTCCGAAAATCTTGTCGGATTTGAAAAAGGAAAGGAACGACTTCTGGATTTGAAAGCCGAAACACAACGGGAGAGCGAGCAGATTCGAGATAAGGAAGAGGCGGCTGCAAAAGCCTGGTTCGAAGCCAGAGGAAAACCGTATCTATCTAAAAGAGATCGCCGCAAATTACCGGACGACCAGCAACCACCTCGCTACCATGGACTCACTCATCAGGACTTAGGCTATCGTAAGCTATTGAACAAGCGCATGCAGCTTGTACATCGTGAACTTGATCGGTACGACTCGCTCGCCTTCTCCATCTATAATGGCCCTGCTGTTTCCAATCCCCACAGTGTTCGCCGGCATGTAATGCCGGATGACCGTTCTGGTAATCCGCAATCTACATTTATTTTGACAGGAGGATCTGTCCATGCTCCTTCTGATTCTGTTGGCCCTGGAGTTTTGAGTGCGTTGCATATAACCGATGATTCGTTGACGCAAAATAAAGCATTCATTCCTGATAGCATGAACGGCCGGCGACTGGCTTTTGCTCGCTGGTTGACGCAACCGGATCACCCTATTACAGCGCGGGCTATGGTGAATCGGATCTGGCAGTACCATTTCGGAGCAGGCCTCGCTGGTAACCCCAATAACTTTGGGGTCATGGGTAAAAAGCCCACACACCCTGAACTACTCGATTGGCTGGCTCGGTATTTTGTCGATAGCGGGTGGTCTGTTAAAGCAATGCATCGGCTGATCATGACATCGGAGGTGTATCAGCGATCCAGTAATCATCCACGGCGAGCAGTTGTGGATGAGAAGGATCCCAATAATGCGTTGCTCTCGTACTTCACGACTCGCAGGCTTACTGCAGATGAGCTCAGGGATGCGATGCTGTTTACTTCGGGGGAATTAAATCGCGACATGGGCGGGTTGCCGGTAAAGCCCGAAATCAACATGGAAGTGGCTCTGCAGCCTCGCCATATTATGGGGTCTGTTGCGCCGGCGTATCAACCTTCTCAGACACCAGATGAACGCAATCGGCGGACGATCTACACGTATCGCTACCGTGGCCTGCCCGATCCACTGTTGGACGTCTTTAACCAGCCCAGTGCCGACGTTTCATGTGAACAGCGCACAACATCTACGGTGACGCCTCAAGTATTTACGCTCTTTAACAGTCAACATACAACGGATCGCGCTTTGGCGATGGCTGTGCGAGTGAATAAGTTGGGTGGGACCATCGAAGACCAGGTCCGCCATGCAATCGAACTCGCATGGAATCGATCCGCTAATGATGATGAGGTGGCGGAGTCTGTTGACTATGTGCAGAAGATGGTTGCCTATCATACTGCAAATCCGCCAGAAGTTATCGAGTATCCCACACGCGTCAAGCGAACCATGTTTGAGGAGATGACGGGGGCTTCTTTTGAATATGAAGAGCGGCTGGATGTTTACGAGGATTATGTGGCGGATGTAAAAGCGTGGGAAGTGAGTGAAGAAATACGAGCATTAGGGGATTTGTGCCGGGTCTTGTTTAATGCCAATGAATTCATCTATGTGTACTGAGTCGTGAATAAGAATCTATTTCATCTGAGAAATGCACACGCCGCGCGTGCATTAAATCGTCGGGATTTCCTCTATGGGCTTGGCTCAAGTATCGGTGCAGTCGCTTTTAGCTCGTTGTTGATGCAGGAAGCTGGTGAAGCAGCGCTCAGTCCGATGAATCCCAAAGTGCCCATGTTGGCCTCGAAAGCCAAAGCGTGCATCTTTTTGATGATGGAGGGTGGCCCTAGTCATATTGACACTTTTGATCCTAAGCCGAAGCTCAACGAACTGCATCTGCAAAAATTTGAACGTGCAGGCAGCCAGTTCTCTGCAATGTCATCAGGGAATCGGTATTACGTGCGGAGTCCTTTCGAAAGCAGGCAGGTAGGAGAGTCAGGTGCTGATATGTGTTTGCCCTTTAATCACCTTGGAGAAGTGGCTGACGAGATTTGTTTTTACCGCGGCTGTCAAGGGGAGTCAGTAAATCACCCAACCGCGATGTATCACATGAATACCGGCAATCGGTTTGGGGGCGATCCTGCGATTGGGGCCTGGGTGACACACGGCCTGGGTTCGATAAACAGCAATTTACCAGCTTTTATCGTGTTACCTGAGCTCGCCTATCCACAAGGTGGGGCCTCAAATTGGTCGAATGGCTTCTTGCCGGCGCAGTATCAAGGGACGCCCTTGCGATCTGCAGGATCGCCCATCTTAGATATCAACCCGCCACCGGGAGTAAGCCGGTATCATCAGCGGGAGTCACTCGATTTGTTGGAATCCTTCAATCAGTCCCATCTTGAAAAACACCCAGGCCATGATGAGCTCTCTGCGCGCATGGATAATTACGAGCTTGCATTCAGGATGCAGATGGAAGTCCCCGAACTGATCGATATCGAAAATGAAGATGAACGAACAAAAGAGCTGTATGGTATTGGAGCCTCAGAAACCGATGCATTTGGACGAAAGTGCCTGTTAGCAAGGCGATTGGTAGAGCAAGGTGTTCGGTTTGTTCAGATTTATTCGGGGGGATGGGACTCTCACGATTTTCTTGAGCGTGCTCACGGTACACTGATACGCAGCATTGATAAACCTATAGCCGGCTTGATTAAGGATCTGAAACGCCGGGGTATGTTGGAAGAAACCTTGATTGTCTGGTGTGGTGAATTTGGGCGTACTCCTGATAATGGTGTGCGAGAGGGAGGAGTCGCTTATGGGCGGGATCATAATCCGGATGCAATGGCTGTGTGGATGGCCGGCGGTGGAGTACGAGCCGGCCACGTCATAGGTGCAACCGACGAACTCGGCGAAAAAGCGATTGACGTCGTCCACCCCATCAAAGATTTACATGTCACCTTACTACATCTGCTAGGCCTGGACGACAATAAACTCACTTACTTCCACGGCGGCCGCTACAAACAACTCTCTCAGACGGGCGGGTCGGTGATTCGGGAGTTGATAGCGTAACCCGAAACACGAAACGATACCAGGCATATCCATGCCTGGTATCACTCAACCTGCGGCAGCTTAATGGAACTTGGTATATATACATTTGCGGAAGCAACCCCTGACCCTGAGACTGGCAAGACGATTAGTCCGGCTCAGCGGATGTGCAATTTACTGGAGGAGATTGAACTGGCGGACCAGGTAGGGCTGGATGTGTTTGGTGTAGGGGAGCACCACAGGTCCGAGTACATTGCTTCGTCGCCCGCTGTGGTATTGGCAGCAGCTGCGGCAAGAACGAAAAAAATACGTCTGACGAGCGCTGTTTCCGTTTTGAGTTCAGACGATCCCGTTCGTGTTTTTCAACAATTTGCGACGGTTGATTTGATTTCCAATGGCCGGGCAGAAATTATGGCTGGCCGGGGTTCATTTATTGAGTCGTACCCCTTATTTGGGTATGATCTGCAGAATTACAACGAGCTGTTTGAAGAGAAACTCGATTTGCTCCTCCGCATTCGGGAAGAAGAGCACGTTCATTGGGAAGGTAAACATCGAGCAGCACTTGCGGGGCAAGGGGTATATCCCCGGTCCGTTCAATCCCCAATCCCAGTCTGGATTGCAGTAGGGGGGACGCCTAAATCGGTTGTTCGTGCAGCCTTGAATGGCCTACCTATGGCGCTGGCGATTATCGGGGGGCAGCCAGAGCGGTTTGTGCCTTTTGTTAACCTCTACAGAGAAGCAGCAAAGGAAGCCGGTCATGATCCTGCTTCGCTGCCTATCAGTATCAATTCACACGGATACATTGCAGATACTTCGCAGCAGGCAGCGGATGAATCGTTCCAGCCCTTTTTAGATACCATGAATCGGATCGGGAAAGAACGAGGGTGGGCTCCGATGACGAGAGCCGGCTTTGAAGCTGAACGCGGACCCAAAGGCGCCCTGGTGGTAGGAAGTCCTCAGAAAGCGATTGATAAGATCATGTACGAATACGAGTTGTTTGGACATCAGCGTTTTATGCTGCAATTTACGGTTGGATCGATTCCTCATACAAAGGTTATGCGTTGCATAGAACTCTTTGGTACCAAGGTGGCACCGGTGATTCGCAAGGAGGTGGGAGTCGGCACTTCTTGAAGTCGACTTGACTTTTTTGTGTAGTTTTTGTTAAGGTGGTATTAAGAAATCTCTTCCCCTCTCACTTCAACAAGAGGACTGTTCTATGAAAACCGCCGCAGACATTTTAGCGAAAAAGCAAAAAAGTCTCATCACCGTCGACTCTGATCAAACCATCGCTAAAGCATTAAAAGTGATGAAAGAAAACCGAGTAGGCTCGATGCTTGTT
>JAHQVL010000207.1 GCA_019634345.1 Rhodothermaceae bacterium | reverse complement strand
TGTTGTTTTTTCGCTCTTGTGTTCACTTCTCGTTGCTTTGACACTGGTTCCGATGTTATCCAGTCGTTTTTTAAGCGTTAAGAAAGAGGGAACGGAAGAAGGGGAAGAATCAGCGATCGAGAAATCCCGCATGCGTACATTTTTCCGAAACATGGAGAACTGGTACTCGGATATGCTTCGGAAGGCCCTTCGTCATCGGCCTGCAATATTCATAGGTACGATTGTGCTGGTTGCTGCGTCGTTTTACTTCATGGGTACAATCTCAGTTGAGTTGGCGCCGCAGTCTGATGCGAATGAGATAAGCGTGGATATGGAGATGGCAGAGGGGATGAATATCGCCGTAGTTCGTCAGTATTTGAATGAATTAACCGAAGCGGTAAAGGCCGAGCTCCCAATGGACCAGGTAGAGTCCTTTACAACGGAAGTTCGTAATGGAGATGCCGAAGTAGAGATTACCTTGAAAGACGCTGCCGAACGAACCATGAGCCCCACCCAGATTGCTGATAACATCAGGAAGGCGGTAGACGGGTTGGTGCCTGGTGCGCGAATTCGTGTGCGAGCCCAATCGGGGCTTTGGATATTCAGGCGGTTATTCAGTTCAAGTGATGATGGAGAAGCGATCCAGATTGAATTGCGCGGGTACGACATGACCGTTGCGCAGCGATTTGCCCAACAGATACAAGAGCGAGTTACGGCCGTTGAGGGCGTCAGCGATGTTCGCATTAGCCGGCGGGAGGGGCAGCCGGAAGAAAACATTGTTTTTGACCGAGATAAAATTGCTGATCTTGGTTTATCTGTGCGCGATGTAGCCCAGGCTGTTCAAACGAACGTAGGTGGGTCGCTCGCAGGGCAGTTCCGTGTGTCTGGAGAGGAATACCCGATTCGTGTAAGGCTAAAGCCGGAGGATCGGTTGACTACTCTGGACTTGAACAATATCGGGGTGAGGACGCCAGGAGGGGATATCATCCCCATTTCAGAAGTCACGATCCAAGAGAAGGGGAGAGGGCCGTCCCAGATTAGCCGGATTGATGGGCAACGCGTCACGTACGTGACCGCTAACCTTGAGGATGGTGTAGCTCTCGGTGATGCAGTGAATCGAATCCGGGCGGACCTGGCGCAAATGCCGCTCCCTGATGGATTCTCTATTGTTTACAGCGGTGAATATGAGGAACAGCAAAAAGCACAGCGCGATTTCTCGTTAGCCATTATCATGGCCTTGATACTGATCTATATGGTTATGGCTGGCCAGTTTGAGCGTTTTCTGGATCCCCTTATTGTAATGTGCTCCGTACCGCTTGCAATTATTGGTGTTGTGCCGATGATTCTTCTAACGGGCGATACGTTGAACATGCAGAGCATCATGGGGCTGGTGATGTTGATAGGTATCGTGGTTAACAATGCGATTGTACTGGTGGATTACATCAATCTGCTTCGTCGAGAACAGAAGATGAACCTGAAAGATGCGATTGTTGAAGCGGGCCGCCTACGGTTGCGTCCGATTTTGATGACTGCTCTAACCACTATACTGGGGCTGGTCCCGATGGCGCTTGGATTTGGGATGGGGGCAGAGTTGCAGGCTTCACTTGCCCGTGTTGTAATAGGTGGATTGTTAGCGTCAACCTTGATTACGCTTTTGTTGATACCATTGGTTTACGTTAGCGCGCACCAGGGCATCGAAAAGGCGAAAAATGGAATCAAGAACATAGCCAGTTCTTACGGCACCCGCACCCGAGCAGCAAACTCCTGATTATCTAACAGTGGATGTGATCTCCTTGCTGACGCGCATCGCATAGAACATCTCGGCACCAATTTGCCGTACACGTTCATTGTAGCGTTGTGATTCTAGTGGTGTGTCATCAGCTACCTTAGGATCTTCATAGGTAACGGAAATTCGTGTTGCGCCGGGAATGAAGGGGCAGTTCGCATCTGCATCCGAACACGTCATTACCGCGGCAAAGTGTTGTGATGGATTGTGGGGATCATCGTACACTTTTGAAAAGCATTCGATATGCGGTCCTTCTTCGGCGAAGGTGACCAGGTAATGCGGATTGATGCCTCCCGGGTTGTCAATCCAAAACCCGGCTCGTTCCATAGCTTTAACAGCACGAGGATTAAACGCTGTAGCTTCTGTGCCACCTGAGTAACAGCGTATATTTTTGATCCCATAATAAAAAGCAGCTGCAGTGGCCCAGATCTGGCTTATGTGAGATCGCCTGGAATTGTGAGTGCAGATGAAATTAAGTTGTATGGGGAGTTCTTCTTGGGATCGATCGGCTATATATTCAGCAAGCACATGCAGGACCTGCTGGCGCTCTGTTGGAATATGCTCAACGTCTGGCAATAAGGACTCAATATATCGACGAAAAACCGGATAGAATTTCATAGTGGGGGAGGATGGTTTGTACGCGTACACCTAACAATAAAAAACAATCGCTAAACCACCAACTCTTTGATACAGGTCAGTCAAATAAATCCTAGGGCTTTATTTGACTGAACTTAATATTTATCCCCCATAGCCATGTAGCTGCCGTAAATGGATAGCCAGGGGAATCTGTATCCCAGGTAGCGGCTTACTTTTCCTGTCCCAATAATTCGCACTTTTGAGTATCCAATGAGCTTCATGCGCCACTTTAAGACATCATCAAAGTGTTGAGAAACGTGGCAGCCGCCGAGTACGCTTTGTTTTTTGATTTTCCTTTTGATGTCTTTGGGGTTAGGCGTAGTAAGAAGTAGACGGCCACCGACCTTCAGGATTCTAAAAATTTCTCCGAGGGTTTTGTCTATGTCTTCCGGGTAGAGGTGTTCGAGTACCTCGCCGGCTACTACAACATCAAACGTGTCATTGGCAACAGGAATCTCTGTAGACAACCCGTATATCTTTTCTTCATAGAGCTCCTCCGGTATGCGCGTCAGTCGATCTTTTACACAGTCAAGGCCTGAGATGCGTAGGCTTGGGTCGATATGTTTAAGGACCCAGCCGCCCCGGCCAATATTGCACCCTAAATCAAGAATCCTTTGCCTGTTGCGAGGAAAAAATTTATAAAACTGCCGGTATCTATCGCCCGTAAACTCATCTTGCTCGCTGATGAGTTGTAGCGTATTGAGGGCTTCGTATGCCTCGACAGCCATCGCATTTTCAGTGATTACGGCCTCAAGAGCAGTTTCAACGGGATTAGGCATGCATTCAATATGGTCGAATGGAAAGGATTAGGACCAGGCTGTTGGGGTGGCGCACTAAAAAATGGGTACGTCGTGCAAGAATAATACCCGGGGCGATTGGTGGGTTGAATGCGATCTGTGAGTAAAAAAATTGTGAAGGGTATAAAAGATTGCCCTGTCTTGAATCTGTCAGTTACGGTTTTGCGGCTAAATAAATTAACCAAAAAACGTATTGAGTAGGTGTAAATAAGAAGAGAGTATCGTTGTAGCCCAGAAAAGAAAGAAGAAATGGGGACTGCGTATTATTTATTGTTACTTGATTGTTAAGGCTTTTCTTTATAGATTTTTTTCGGCTATACACAGGAACCGCTTTTTATACACACTCGGTTCTCGTTTGCCCAGTGTTTCGTTATACGATCTCACCACCAGAGTATATTGTACACACCAGCTTTTTAAGCTGAAGAACACGCGCATATTTCCTCCCGATGATTGTGCGAGTTCGCCCCCCTTTCCGGAATACTACACCGGATGTGTTGTTGATTCATCAAAAAGCGTTTTCAGAAGCTGAGACTTCATTATTTGTGCTGTTTTATGGAAGCGTTTTTTGGGGCAACAGTATTCTACTGTGGTCATAACCTGTAGCATTTCAGGTCAGGGGTTCTGTTATCTCTCGATAACATTCGTATGTCACCAAGAACCCAGTTCGTACATTCAAGATGCACAAGGTTACCACACTACTTGTCATGCTTCTGTTGTGCGTTCCTGTTTCTAGCGCTCTTGCCCAAACGGGTAAGATCTCAGGCCGAGTAACAGACGCAACTACAGGTGAAGCATTACCCGGTGTAAACGTAATAATTGCAAACTCGACACAGGGTGGCGTGACGGATATTGAAGGCTATTATAATATCATCAATGTTCGCCCCGGCACATATTCTGTTCGAGCTTCTTTTGTTGGTTACACGGTTCAAACCATTGAAGGCGTTCGAGTTAACACAAACCTGACAGCTGAAGTCAATTTTGATCTTCAAGAAGAAAGCGTCGGTTTGGATGAAGTCGTCGTTTCTGCTGAACGCCCCATTGTTCAGCGAGATATATCGGCAAACATCGCTAACTTGACAGCCGATGACATTGAAAACCTACCCGTAGCGGGGGTTAGCGAGGTCATTAACCTGCAAGCCGGTATTGAGCCCGGTTTATCTATTCGTGGCGGAGGCCGCGACGAAATCGCATTCCTCGTTGATGGTATGTCTACTGCTGGTGGACGAACCACTGAGCCGTTTATGAACGTCAGTTTCACTGCCGTTGACGAAGTTCAGGTTCAAACAGGTGGCTTCAACGCAGAATATGGAAACCTGCGTTCAGGTCTTATCAACGTTGTAACCAAAGAAGGAAACAGAGAGCGCTATACGGTAGACGCCGTGCTTCGTTATAGCCCTCCAACTCAGAAGCATTTTGGTGCACTACCGAATGATACTGACTCGTTCTTCATGAGGCCGTATGTAGATCCTGATGTTGCTTTTGTAGGTACACACAGTGATGAAAGCGGGTGGGATCAGTATACCAGAAATCTTTATCCTGAATGGAGAGGATTTAATTCTTTTGCAGATCAACTCGCAGGAGATGACGACCCCACTAATGACTTATCTGCCACTCAACTTCAAGAGTTGATGATGTGGCGTTTGAGAAAAGATTTCGACATCCAGGCTCCTGATTTTGAAGTAGATGCCACCGTTGGCGGTCCTGTTCCTGGAGGAAGGAAGCTGGGTAACTTACGCTTCTTAGCCTCTTATCGGCAGACGCAACGAGCCTACATCGTTCCTGTACAGCGTGATGCGTATGAGGGACGAACAGGACAGTTCAAGCTTACCAGCGATATTGCAACAGGCATGAAGCTGGTCCTTAATGGTTTATTCGCCCAAGAAGTTGGGATGAACACGAGCAACCAGGCATGGACAAGTTCTTTTGATAGAGGAGAATCTCCTAATTACCCCTGGGATAACCGAGCCGATTTGATGGCGTTGCGCGTTAACGGAAATCACATTTTCCGAGACAACGGATGGACGCTTTCTGATATCGATCGTTTCCACATTGGTGGTGAGTTTACCCATGCTGTAAACGCCAATACGTTCTACGAAGTGCGATTCCAGCGTCAAGAGACCGAGTATTTCACTCGTCCAGGACCTGCACGTCGTGCTGATAACATTGTTGCAACGGTAGGTGGCGTCCAGGTTGACGATGCTCCTCTATCTTGGGATCCTCAACCCGGTGGACAGGGCGATCCTTATCTTGGTGGATTCCTCCTTGGTGGCGGTGGCCGCGGTAGAGATACGTCGGACGTAGTGCGCTACATGGCACAATTTGATGTAACGAGTCAGTTGAACCGCTTTATGCAGTTGAAAGCGGGTATTTCTTATGATTTCGCTGATTATGATGTGAATCATGGGGACCAGGACTCCTTCCACGTACACCATGCCAATCCTAAGTTTAAGTGGAATCGTCAGCCTCATCTTGGCGGCGCTTATGCTCAGACTAAGCTGGAATTCCAGGGTATGGTTGCCAACCTTGGTGTCCGTCTCGATTATTTCCACGCCGGTGGAGATTGGCATGAGTTCGATCCGTATGATCGTGCGTTCACAGCCAAGTTTGGTGCGGATAATCTGGAAGACAATCTACCTCAAGAGCCGACGGATCGTCAGTTCTTCTTGAGTCCTCGTCTTGGAGTGTCTTTCCCGATTACAGTGAATAGTAAGTTGTATTTCAACTACGGTCACTTCCGGCAGATACTTGATCCAGGACTTCTCTTCCTGGTTCGTTCCGAGTTCTTCACGCAGACGGCTGCCATTGGGAATCCAAACCATCCTATGCCTAGGACAGTGGCTTATGAGGTTGGATACGAGCACAACTTGTTCGACCAATTCCTGGTTCGTCTTGCTGGATTCTATCGTGATATCTCGAATCAGCCTCGTAACGTAAGTTATCTCAGTATTGATCAGCTTGTTGATTACGACACGCCGTTCCCATACAACTATGAGGACAACCGTGGATTTGAGCTTACGCTTACTAAAAACAGAGGCCGTTGGCTGCGTGGTTTTGTGAACTACACCTTCCTCGTTCGTAAAGAAGGTAACTTTGCATACAACCAGCAAAACGAGAATCGTGTATCACAGCGTATCTTCGAAGACAATGCGCGTAACACGTTGAGCAGACCTCAACCTGAGCCGTTTGCTCGTGCGAACGTTGAATTCCTGACCCCTCCAGACTTCGGTCCTGGTGATGTCTTCAAACCACTCGCTGACTGGCGATTGAGTCTTCTTGGTGAATGGCGATCAGGTGATATCTTTACCTATGGCGGAGCAAATGGTGCAGCCGTTCCTGGGCTAAGAGATAATATGAAGTGGAAAGACTTCTGGAATCTTGATCTAAGGATTGCTAAGAACTTTGAGATTGGAAACAACCAGGCTCAAATCTTTGCTGATGTGAATAATGTGCTCAACCTCAAACGCTTGCAACGCAATGGCGCATGGGCACTTAGTTTCAACTTCGAGCAATACATGGAGTCGTTACACCATTCCCGAGATACATTCAGTGATGTAGACGATGAAGATCTTTCTACATCAGTGCCTTACTTGATAATCGGGGATGATCGTCCTGGCGATTTCAGAAGTTCAGATGTTGAGTATGTACCAATTGAAGCGTTTGGTAGCCTCGATAATATTGGTAGCCCCAACACAAGAGCGCTCTATTTCGTCCGGGATTCTGAAAACTTCGGTGAAGGGACCTATTATCAGTGGAACGGAAGTGGATTTGAGCTTGCTGATGCTGATTTCTTGAATCAGGTTATGGAAGACAAAGCATACATCTACATGCCCGTCGTTGACTCCTTCCGATTCTTGAACCCTCGCAACGTATTCTTTGGAATTCGGGTGACTTTCTAGTCATTTTCTCGTGAATGAATGAACTGCCCTATGCAGGAGCCGGTCATCGGCTCCTGCATAATCCACCAGGTTCTTCATTACCCATGGACTTAATCCGTAGAAGAAAGATTATGAAAAAGACCAGCTATACGTGTACCCGATTCGTTCTGGGCTCGCTGCTGCTGGGGTTAATGCTGTTGTTTTTTACCCCGACAAATGCGTCTGCACAGTGGGAGTTGAAATGGCTCTCAGTGGGCGAAATGCATAAATACTACACAGAAGCAGGTAGTCATAACGAAGATTATCAAGGCCACAATATCCACTGGCCCGGTATCCGAAACGAGCACGGTAACGTGCGTGGATACGCATTGTGGATTGCTGTACAAGACTTTACCGATGAAAACGGTATGGAATGGCCCGTGAAGATTGCTCACGTAGGTCCCCGTATTACCGGCCTGGGTGAAGTTTTTGCAGAAGACTTTTCAATGATAAGCCGATTTGAACCACCCCTCGTTGAAGTGGATGGTTTTGAGACCTTTAACCGTCCTGTATTCAACGATGAGGTTGACCCGTCCATGGCGTTTGACCGCTCGGTTTATACGCGAACAGGTTCGGTAGTAGGTATAACTCAAGAGCGCTGGTCAAGCCAGTTCTCTCAGGAGCACCATGATAACTACCACATCCTTGAGTTTGTATTTACAAATACGGGGAATACGGATGATGATGAACAAATAGAACTCCCTGATCAAACATTGGATGGTGTCTATTTCTACTGGCAGAACCGATATGCTCCCAACAGAAGTGCCGGTTGGGAACAGAACAACGCGCAAGGCTGGGGTAAATGGACGATGAACGATACCGTAGGTGACGGACACGAAGATTACAACGTTGATTTTCGTGCGCAGTGGTCCTGGTTGGGTCACGTTACCACACTTAGCGGCCGAACAGCCCTTGGTGGTCCTCTTTGGAACGATGGTTCCTGGTTGGTTGCAAGCGGTGACAGTACCGGTCGCCTTGGTGCAGCTCACATGTTGGGCCGTATGATCCTACATGCTGACAAATCAGCTACGGACGAATCTGACGACCCTGAACAACCTTCCACGATGAACTTCATCTGGACAGGGGATGAGCGTACTCACTTGAACGAGCATACCGACCTTGGTAAAATGCAGTTTGAACTTGAGCTGATGACCGAAGGCCGTGTGTATCCTCACCATGCTGACTTAGTAGAGCCTGAAGGTACGTTTGATACTGGAATCGGTGATCCAACGCTGGGCCGTGGTGCTGACGGTTTTGCATTCGGTGAAGGCTTTGGGCCATATACCCTCGCACCTGGAGAAGACGTGCGAATCATTATGGCAGAAGGTATTGCTGGTATCAGTGATGAAGCTGCTGTGCATGTAGGCCAGACCTACAAGCGACGAGGCGGCTCGAATGGTGCGGATGATCTTCTGATTGAATTTGATGCGAACGGTGATGGAGTGATCAGCGATGCTGCGTATGATTACAATACGTTGTACACAGGTGCTGAACGCATGACGAAGAATCAGTGGGCCTTGTCTGCAAAAGATTCTATGATGCAGACCTTCCAGCGGATTGAGGCTAACTTTGAGTCTGGCTGGAATATTCCAAAAGGACCTCTTCCTCCAGCTCGCTTCTCTGTAACATCCGGTACGGATCGTATCTTCCTCGAGTGGGAGTCGTTTCCAGGTGAATCACCTGCCGGAGGATGGGAATTATGGCGTGCTCAAAACCGCTTTGACGGATTGCCAATTGATCCTAAAACGGGAGAATCTTTTGAAGATTGGCCAACCGTTTACAAGCAAGTTGCCACCTTCGGTGGTGGTGAAACGAGCTTTGAGGATAATGACGTAATCCGCGGCATTGATTACTTCTACTACCTACAGGCAGTAGGGTCAATGAATACCGATGCCACGGGATTGACGCCAACCGGTATGCCACTGAAGAGTAATCGCTACTATGCACAAACCTATGAGCCTGCTCGCTTGAAGCGGCCTCCTGGGCGTGAGATCTCGGATGCGCGTGTTGTACCTAACCCCTACAACATCAATACAGACCAGAATCTCCTGTTTAGTAACCGCGATGCCTTGGCCTTCTTTAACATTCCTGGCGAATGTACCATCAAGATCTTTACAGAAATGGGCGAATTGATTCGTGAGATTCCTCACTTCGATGGATCGGGTGATGAGTTCTGGGATCTGCAAACAGAATCCTTGCAGCTTGTGTCCACAGGTATCTATTTCGCGGTGATCGAAGATTCGAATACCGGTGATAAAGTAATTCGCAAATTTACCATTGTTCGCTAAACATGTTGATGTGAAGTCCTGGTTCACACCAGGGCTTCTTGATCACTGATATGAATACTGGAGCTATAATCTCAAAGCAAATTGGTGCTCCCATGAAAAAATTTATGTTTCGAAGTGCTCTGTTCGGCGTGCTTAGCCTGTTTATGGTAATGAGTGTCGCCGGTCAGGGACAACAAATTGAAGATGATGAACTGAATAAACGTGCGCAGACAGGGATGAAATTCCTTCAGATGTCTGTTGATGCACGGGCTTCAGGAATGGCAGGGGCTATGACTGCGATGGAATACGGCGCAAGCGCCATGTTCTACAATCCCGCAAGTATGGCTCGTGTTTCTACTAACTTAAACCTCTCTGTAGGTCAGGTTCAGTGGTTCGAAGATGTCGTTTACAACTACGGTAGTCTTGCATTTGCACCTGCGGGTGGGGACTATGGTGTGTTTGGGGCCTTCGTAATGGCTGTTGACTATGGGGAATTCCTAGGAACAATTCGAGCAGATAACGAAGACGGTTTTGTTGACACTGGTGTGTTCAGCCCGTCTGCGATATCTGCTGGTTTTAGTTATGCAAACCAACTGAGTGATCGTTTTGCTGTAGGTGGTAACATTAAATATGTGTACCAGGATCTTACGAGCAATACGATCAACGTGGGCGAAACCCAGGGTAACTCAGAAGGGACGATGGCTTTTGACCTCGGTGTATTGTACAACACTGGATTTAGAAGCCTGAACTTCGCGATGAGCGCCCGTAACTTCTCTAACGAAGTGCAATTTGAAGAGGAAGCGTTTGAATTACCGCTTACCTTCACCATCGGTGTATCGATGAACATGATTGATTTGACGGACTTCAATTCAGACATGCACTCATTTGTACTTTCTATGGATGCTGAACGTCCACGTGACTTCTACGAGCATCTTAATGTTGGTGGTGAGTACACACTGGCTAAAACCTTTTCTCTCCGAGCTGGATATGCGTTTCCGGCAGATGAGGAAGGTGTGAGCCTGGGTGTAGGCGTCCAACGTGATCTCGGCGGCTTCAACTTTGATGCAAACTATGCCTTCACGGATTGGGGTGTTTTCGGTTCTGTAAGCAGGATCTCATTAAATCTTGGCTTCTAATCTGAAAGAACAATCTTCATCACACACTACAAAGGGCCGGCAGATCATTCTATTGAATGATCTGCCGGTCTTTTTTAGATTGGATCTAATTGCAAACACATAAATTCTGCGAATTAAGGTGTTTGGTTTCGTGTTTCGTGTTGTTTTGGAAGCTAATTTGTATTAGGTCATTGAGGATGATTGATGTGGAATAGTACCTGCACGTTTCTGTTGCTTATCATTTGCGTATCTGGATGCACTGGCCCTCAGGATAAAGATACCATTCGGTTCACTGATGTAACGAGCGTGGCCGGGTTATCTGGTTTTAAGCATACCTCTGGAGCCAGCGGTGATATGTGGTTTCCTGAAACGATGGGCGCGGGTGTTGGCTTTATCGATTATGATGGCGATGGGTGGGAAGATATACTGCTGGTTGGGGGTAATTCGTGGGAAGGAGGGGAGAGTAGAGCGCAACCTGCTGTTTCTCTGTTCAAGAATAACCAGGACGGGACTTTTTCGGAAGTAACAACTGAAGTTGGGCTGGGTGGTGTGCAGGCCTATGGTTTTGGGGTAGCAGTTGCTGATCCTGATAACGACGGCGATCAAGATTTTTTCCTTTCTACATTAAACACAAATCTCTTCTTTCGAAATGACCAAGGTGTGTTTAAGGAAGTTGGGAAAGAGATCGGCCTGGCCGATATGGATGCCTGGAGCACAGCTGCTGTTTTTTTTGATGCTGACCAGGATGGTTGGCTCGATGTATTGGTGGGGCAGTACGTAGTATGGTCGCCAGAAACCGATCAGTGGTGCACGATTGATACGGTGAATAAAGAGTATTGCACGCCCGAATTGTATAAAGGGCTGCCCTTGCGGTATTATCACAATCTTGGAGATGGCACGTTCCAAGAACAATCAAGTAGAGCCGGGTTCGATGTGCAGACTGGGAAAACACTTGGGATTGCCCTGGTCGATGTAAACCGGGACAGTAAAATGGATGTGGTGGTCGCGAACGACACCGAGCGAGATTTGCTGTTCCTGAACGATGGAGAGGGGACGTTTACCGAGCGTGGTTTGCAAAGTGGTATAGCCCTTTCCAGTGCTGGAAAAGCCACAGCCGGAATGGGAGTGGATACCGGGGTGATAGATTCTACGAACCAGGCTGTGCTCATGATTGGGAATTTTTCGAAAGAAACACTGGGTGTCTTTCAATACTCAGCATCGGGGCAGTTCCGAGACAAGTCGGCTGCCTCACAGTTAGGGACTCCCAGTTTTCTGTCCAATACATTTGGCCTGTTTCTCTTTGATGTGGATCTGGATGCCGATCAGGACGTCTTTGTGTACAATGGGCACGTTCATGAAAAAGTAGCAGAGGTACAAGAAGGTATTTCTCATGCCCAGTATCCCCAGCTCTTTTTAAATGACGGAAGAGGGCAATTTGAAGAAGTGGATGCAAAAGCAGCAGGAATAGACGAAAGGATGGTTGGGCGTGGTGCTGCATACGCTGATTATGATCGTGATGGCGATCTCGATGTATTGCTTCTTGAAAACAACCGCCCAGCTCGATTGTGGAGAAATGACAACGAAACGGGGCATGCGGTTCAAATAAAGCTCGTTGTACCTGCATCCGGACGCTCCGCAATTGGGGCTCGGGTTGAAATAAACCATGGTTTTAAGAAGCAGATACAATGGGTGAAATCAGGGTCGAGCTACCTGTCTGCCTCCAGCCAGATACTGACCTTTGGCCTTGGAAATGACCTGAAAATTGATAGTTTATCTGTTTTCTGGCCAGATGGGCTGGTAGAGACGTTTACGGATATACCTGCTCAGCAGAGAGTTGTCCTTTCCCAGGGGCAGCGCGAGATTAAAACGCAATACCAATTTGAAGGTACTTCCTCTCGATAGTTTTTTTTATATTTTGCCAGTACCGCTACCACCAGCCAGGTATCCCACCAACAATCAAAATGCTACTGTATGATCGCCGAAGGAATGTTACACCGGCAGGATAGGACACGCCATGTACTTCGCATGATGTCTGTCTTCATCATTGTCTCTGGATGGTTGCTGGCAGGGTGTATGGAATCCGCCACCGTCGAAATTGACGCCGAAACAAGACGGCTTCTAGATGATGCCCTGGTTACGCAAGAGGCTGGGTATACTCCATTGGCGCTAGCCTTTGTAGATAGTGCGATCTCTCGCCAGCCAAACCATGCCACGCCTCACTTTATCCGGGCTCAATTTCTGTCGGAAATGAACAAGATTGATGAGGCGGAATTGGCCTATAAGGAAGTGCTCCAATTTGATGAGGAGTACCAGAATGTGTGGTTTCAGCTGGGGGATATTGCTTTTGCCAAAAGGGAGTACTCGGAGGCACTTGATCGATACGAAGAAGAAGCTGCACTGCTTGATCGCAAAAAGAGCCAGTATGGCACCCCATTTACCGTGCAGTATAATGAATCGATGAGCCTTCTATCGCTGCAGCGAGGTAGGGCCCACCGTCAGCTTGGAGAAAGCGAAAAAGCGCGAGCGGAGTTTGCTTCCGCCATTGAATTTGATAGCTTGAATACGGCTGCGTACTCGGATCTGAGCCAGGCGTTTCAAGAGGCAGGGCAAAACCCGGAAGCGTTGCAATATGCGCAAAAAGCCTTGCAACAAAACCCGCTAAATCCTGATTATCTCTATCAAGTGGGTTCATTGTTGTATGATAACGAGCGTATTGAAGAATCTGTACCGTTATTGCAAGGAGCTTTGCAGCAAAAACCGTGGTTATCAGGTGCTATGTACAAGTTAGGCCTTGCTCTTGTGTCTATGGAAGAAGAGGAAACGGGCACGGCCTATTTAAAAATGGCAGACTCGCTTCAAGCTAAAAATGAACGGATCCAAAAAGCACGGTTTAACGCAGAGAAATATGCGGACGACCCAAACCAGTGGGTCGCTCTAGCCCGCCAGTTATTGGAAGTTGGCCGCGTAGATGAAGCCATGTATCCTTTAAATACAGCGTACTCATTGGACCCCGAAAACCTTTCGATCCAAAATGATCTAGCCAATATTGCACTCGTTGGTGGTGATACTGCACTGGCTAAGGTCCGCCTTGAAAAAATCCTGGACACAAACCCTACATTTGCAGAGGGGTGGTTTAATCTGGGTGTGATAAATGCCATGCAGGGCAACTACAAGGAAGCCCAATTACATTGGGAAAATGTGATTCAGCTCGATCCGACTCACCAGGAAGCCAGGGACTACCTGGCCAGGCTTGCAGAATGAATGGAAGTATGCTATGATGAAAATGGAACGCATTACCATAGTCCTTCCGTGTATCCTTTTTTTTATTCTGGTTCTGGTAGGATGCCAAAACAATCAGGATGCCGAAGAACGGTTTATTGATGCACGATCTTTGGAGTATTTGCGTTTAGGGACCGAAGCGCTCGAACGATACGAATTTGGAGCAGCGATGGCATTTGCAGACAGTGCAGAGCGATATACACCCGAACTACCGGATGCGAGCTTTTTAAAAGGGCGTATTTACTCGGAGTTGGAGGATTTTGAGCGTGCCGCATCTGCCTATGAATTGACGATGCAAAGGGATTCTGAGTATCGCGGTGTATGGCACAATATGGGGAATAATGCTTATCGCATGCATGAATACGATGAAGCCATTCAGTTCTACAAAAAGGAAATTGCCCAACAATCAGCACCAGTGCCCTGGAGGGGCATAGGGCGTGCATATGTCGAGTTGGGGCAAGTAGACAGCGCTCGGTGGGCTTTTGAACAAGCCATTCGGCTAGACAGTTTATATGCACCCGCCTATTTTAATCTGGCTCTGCTATTGGAGGACGAAGGGATATTTGAAGAAGCTTTAGAAGCGTCACAGACGGCATGGAGGTTAAGTCCACTCGATATCGACTTTCGATATCTAATGGCTTCTTTATTGGTATCGAATCAGAAATTTGAGCAGGCAATTCCACATCTACAAGCCGTCACAAAAGAAAGGCCCTGGCACCATGCTTCTCATTATAATTTAGGGCAGGCCCTTGTCCGAGCCGGCGATAGAGGAGCGGGTGAGGAGTATCTTCAGAAAGCTGAAGACTTGAGAGCACAAGATGCCCAGATTAAACAGCTGCTTAATTCTTCGATGACGTC
>JAHQVL010000206.1 GCA_019634345.1 Rhodothermaceae bacterium | reverse complement strand
TGGGATCTAATGATTCCATCAGTAAGTGCTCTTTTGCCATTGTCAAATGTAGTCGATGCAAATGCGTTTGGCACAGGGACCCCCTCGGGAGGGCATGAATTCAGTGCAATGTTTGGAGGTCGCCTCACGTACTGGTTTATCCCTGAGATGGGTGCTGAGTTGGAATTGTTATTTGCTCCATCTGCACTGGAAACCGATCCTTTTGGTCTTCCAGGTACTGTTGATGCCCAGTTTTTTTCTTTGAATGCAAGGCTCGTTTATGCGTTCGGGAGCGATAGCCACAAGCCCTACTTTCTCCTGACCGGCGGCCTCGGATTATGGGCAACCAATTATGAAGACTATGATATGACGACGGGAGGCATGGGCGTTGTTGCTCTGGGCCTTCGAATTCCTATGGACAATGCACTCTCTATCCGAATTGATCTTTCAAACTACATGACAACGACAGATTGGGAGTTGGCTTCTGGTGGTGAAACGGATAAAATTCTTCAACACGACCTGGCATTAACGGTTGGTTTGAGCATCACGTTGAATAAAAAGTGATAGTTGCCATTACTCTTTGTTTTGGGAGCTTTCTTCAGATGAGGGAAGCTCCTTTTCTTTTGAACCCTCGGTGTTGAATTGTGAGTAGAGGTGGTACGCGCAATCCGGGCCAACCATGCTCTTGGCAGACTCTAAAGGCAATGAGATCTTTTTTGACATGATCAAGCGCCGATACAAGTACTTTTTCCTAATGAGTTCAGAGCGGGAATCCATGTCTATATGTAGCGATTAATTATTTCTTGACTACCTGGATCGAATTTACCAATTTGAAGTGGCGATATCTCACCCCTCTAGAATTCAATATAGTCATGATTCGAATCCGTTCCCTCCTTCCATTGATTCTTGTCTTATTATTGGCCTTCAGCCCGGTTCGTCACACCGATGACCTGCTTGGATTTAGCCAGGAAGCTGCTAAGGAGCAACGAAAGCTTGAAGCAGCTTACCAGCAGCACCTCAATCCAGAGAACTTGCGCACCTGGATGAAAAAGATGTCTGAGCATCCTCACCACGTTGGATCCAAGTTTACAGGGGAAAAGGTGCGCTATATGGCCGATCTGTTTGCGTCTTGGGGATACGAGGTTGAAGTAGAAGAATTTACCGTTCTGTTTCCAACACCTACGTCGAGGCTTGTTGAAATGGTGGCACCAACCACATTCAAAGCTTCACTGGAAGAACCCGGTATAGACGGGGACACATCCGCACGTAGTCGTGAAGATATGCTCCCTCCATACAATGCATTTTCTGCAGATGGGGACGTAACCGGGGAATTGGTTTATGTAAACCAGGGTATCCCAAGGGACTATGAAGAACTAAAAAAACGAGGAATCAGCGTAGAAGGAAAAATTGTGATTGCTCGTTATGGCGGATCCTGGCGTGGAATAAAACCCAAAGTCGCTGCTGAGCATGGGGCCATTGCATGCATTTTATATTCAGATCCTAGAGATGATGGATATGTTCGAGGAGACGTGTATCCGGAGGGGCCTTTTCGAAATGCAGATGGGGTACAGAGAGGTTCGGTTTCCGATATGCCCTTGTATCCAGGCGATCCACTGACTCCAGGAGTCGGATCAAAGCCTGATACCGAGCGATACGAACGAGACGAGTCGCCTACCTTGATGAAAATCCCAGTACTTCCCATTTCATACAAAGATGCGCAACCCTTGTTAGAGGCCCTGGGAGGCCCTGTAGTGCCTGGTTCATGGAAAGGAGGGTTGCCCATTACGTATCACATCGGTCCGGGGCCGGCTACAGTGAGGGTGAAACTGGAATTCGATTGGAAGCTCGAAACCGCGTACAACGTCGTAGCGAAGATGCTCGGAAATGAATTTCCGGATCAATGGATCATGCGTGGGAATCATCATGATGCATGGGTATACGGCGCCGCTGATCCTATAAGCGGGATGGTGGCGCTCATGGAGGAAGCCAGGGCTATTGCTGAGCTAACAAAAACCGGCTGGCGGCCTAAAAGGACGTTGGTATATGCCGGATGGGATGCCGAAGAGCCCGGCTTACTCGGATCAACAGAGTGGGTGGAATACCACCGCGAAGAATTACAGGACAAGCTGGCGCTGTATATAAATACAGACGGCAACGGAAGAGGGTTTTTACGGATGGGGGGATCCCATACCCTGGAGAAGTTCATCAATGAGGTGGCTAGAGACGTAAACGATCCTCAAACGAATGTATCCGTTTCGGATCGCCTACGTGCTTTGGGCAAAGTGCGAGGCAGTGAGGATGCTAAAAACCGGCGCGATATCCGGTTGTACCCCCTCGGATCAGGGTCGGACTATACACCGTTCCTGCAGCACGCCGGAATTGCATCGCTAAACCTTGGTTTTGGAGGGGAGAACGCGGGAGGAGCCTATCACTCCGCATACGATACCTTTGAGCATTACACGCGATTTGGCGACCCGGAATTTGCATATGGGGTCACTCTTGCAAATGTAGCCGGCCGTGCTGTACTGCGTTTTGCGAATGCGGATATCTTGCCTTTCTCTATGGCAAGCTACGTGGATAACGTAAAGATGTACGCCAAGGAAGTGATGGCCCTGGCCGGCCAGATGAGATCACAGACTGAAAATGAAAACGAGTTGATCACGAGTAAGGCGTATGAGCTGGCCGCTGATCCTACACAAATTTACATTGTACCAGAGCTCGAAGAGGCTGTACCCTATTTTAACTTTGCTCCACTTCAAAATGCACTTAATAAGCTGGAGAAAAGTGCAAAACACTACGACATGCTTGTGGCTTCGAGAGGTATGGCATTGTCTCGCGGAGAAAAGGAGCAGGTAAACGAGCTTCTCATTGCACTTGAGCAAACCATGACAAGAACGCAAGGGTTGCCTCGGCGGCCCTGGTTCAAGCATCAGATATATGCTCCTGGGTTTTATACCGGATATGGGGTTAAAACCCTCCCCGGTATACGGGAAGCCCTGGAGCAGCGATCTTGGGATGAGGTGACTGAACAAATACAGATTGTCTCAAAGACGCTCGAAAAAGTAAGCGAGCATATAGATAATGCATCAGCCGAGATACAATAGCAGAAGGTAGAAAGCGCTTACTTATAGGCCGCAATCCAGTCAATATATAGCGAGAAAGGGCCGGTCTGTTTACTTGAGATGAGAATGCCCATCTGGTGAACCGAGGCGGGTTCGAGCGGCCCTATATTTCGTAGTGTGCGTCCTCGGAAGGTTGGGCTAAAGGAGTCGAACGGAACATCTATATCAAGCCATTCCCCTTCCCTGGTTTCAAACATCGACCTGAAAGAGACTCCGTCAAATTGCCTGTTTGTACGGAGGCGGAGGCTATAGGTATTGCCATCTCCTTTAATTCTTATTCTGATTCCGCTGTATCCATCCATGCGATTCCCTTCAACAAGAGTGCGAATGGACGCAAAGCCTCCGTTGTTTTCAATCGAAACCGTGCCGGAAAAGTGAGCTATGCCTTCCGGATGTACTTCGAGAGCACTATTAGATATTCCTCCCATCACAGAGTCGTTTACCGGAAGCCAGTCGGTTGATGTAGTCGCATTAGTAAAATCAAATAGCATAGCGGTTTGTGCAAGCATCGGCTTAACAATGAAATTGCTAAGTAGTAATACGGACAAAACAGAAAGGCAATGATAGACTAACGGTTTCCTCATAGGGTATTTATAAGAGGGTCCTAAAATGAGTAGCGGAATCTTGTTATCCCACTACTAAAAATACCCTCTTGTTATGAATAACACCCACTTTAAAAGGGTTAGGATAGTCAATATGTTTGTCCTGGCCTGTATCGTAATAATTAGTACAGGTTTAGTTCAATCAGCTGTTGCACAAAGCGAAGTGATTCGCGGGACGGTGGTTGACGAAGAAAATCGTCCTCTTCCAGGAGCAAATATCTTAATTCCTGCTCTTAGTGCCGGGGTGATTACGGATTTGGATGGTGCGTTTCGGATGTCTGTGCCAGATGCCTCTTCCTATTCGCTTGAAATTTCTTTCCTGGGATACCTGGGCGTGACCCGTGACGTCGACCTGCCTCAGGTAGAACCTTTACGAGTAGTCCTACAGCAAATTGCTCTGGAAACAGAAGGTGTCACTGTATACGGTGCACTTACCCGAGGGCAAGCAAAGGCACTAAATGATCAACGAAATGCACCGAATGTACGTAATGTCGTATCTTCTGAACAATTTGCTATTTATCCCGATGTAAGTCTCGCAGAAACAGTGCAGCGTATACCAGCTATCTCAATCACGAGAGATCAAGGAGAAGGGGAATTTGTTCAGATTCGAGGTGTTCCTGAGCAATACAATTTGCTTACGGTCGATGGTATTCGAATGCCTGCGATGGAGCCGGATGCAGGTCGTTCAATAGGCCTGGACCTCATTCAATCCAATCTCGTTGAGCGTGTAATTGTTACGAAAGCCCTCACTCCAGATATGGATGGAGATGCACTTGGTGGGGCTGTCGATTTTCAAATGAAGAGGGCAGGTGAAATCCCAGAAGCGTCTGTTGTTTTTGGTCTTGGGTTTAATGACCAGGAATCGGAAATACGTGACATTCAGGGGCAGGGCATCGAGGCTATTTCGGGGCTTGCCAGCCGCCGATTTTTGGGTAGTAAGTTGGGCGTCCTCCTGGCTGGGTCTTACAACAATACAGATCGGGGGTCGCTCTTTAAGTCCTGGCGTTATGAGGATGATGAAACGATCTGGCGTCATCGTATTATCGATTACGATGTAAGCCGCATTCGTTATGGGGGCGTTGCGCATACCGATTACCGATTTGATGCGAACAACAAATTAGATTTCACACTCAACTTTAATCGGTACCGTGATGATGAAATTCGCCGGCAAGCCCGGTACCAGTTTGACAACGGACGCGAAGAGCGCCGCACCAGAAATCGTATCGAAGATCAGAATCAGATATTTGCTAAGCTTGGAGGCGATCACACAATCGGAAGAGGGATCCGGATTGAGTATGTAGGTGCCTTTGCCCGTGCTGAAGAAGACCTTCCTGATCGTACAGAGTTTAGATACCGTCGCAACAGTGTCCCCACCCTTCTGGATCTTGAGCCTTCTACCCGGCCCGGATTCGCAGACGATCTCCAGACGACAACCACTTTTGGTGTTGCAGATCCGCTCGCATTCAATCGTGTAGAATTTGACCCTCGAAATGTAGAAGAAGAAATTACAACAGGAGGGTTAGATATTACGATTCCTGTCGACCTCGCTGGTAGATTTACCTTCAAAGTTGGTGGCAAAATTTCCACCAATAACCGGGCATTCCGAGCCAGTGAGGCTAGAGGAGGCGTTCTTGAGACGACCAGTTCGTCGATTGAATCCATCCAGGAAGGGGAATTTGGATTCCCGAACCTGCGTTGGACAGATGAAGACTTTGAAGCGTTAGGATTTGAGCAGCCCGTTGAAGAGAATGAAGGATATGACGGAGAAGAACAAATTACAGCCGGATATATCATGAATACGGCTCAGCTGACCGACAAACTGTCTGCCCTCGTTGGGGTACGGCTAGAGCGGACGTCTCACGAGTATATGGATCTTGATGGACAAGAAGGGCTTGATAACGAAGGGGACTATACAACAGTGCTGCCATCAGCACACCTGGTATATCGAGTAGGGAACGGGTTGCAAATTCGTGCTGCATTCTCAACCGGGTTAAGCCGGCCCGAATATACCACGTTGATCCCATTCGAAAATGTATCCAGCGGAGACGACGAAGGGGTGTTTATCAGCCGCGGTAACCCGGATTTGGATCCAACCATGGCGCGTAATTTTGACCTGATTGGTGAATGGTATACCAATCGCCTTGGTATCCTGAGTGTAGGTCTGTTTGCTAAGAATCTGGAAGATGTGATCGTGTCAACGGTTTTCACAGAGCCGTTCGAAGACCAAACCGCCCAGGTTCGGCAGCTTAGAAATGCAGGCAAGGCGGATCTTTGGGGATTTGAGGTAGCTATCCAGCAAAGCCTGGCTATCTTTGGTGTGCCTGCCCTAACACCGTTCAGATTCAATGCTAACTATACCTTTACCGACTCCGAAGGCGATAATCTATATGGCGACCTTGGGTTTACACCAACGACCTTTGATCTAAATGGCTTGCCCTTGCTAAATAGCCCTCGCCATATCGGAAATGTCTCTCTAACGTATGACAATAGCCGGCTGACCGTAGTGCTGGCTGGAGTATACAGGTCGGAGATTTTCAATAAGTTTGAGGACGAAATTGATATCTGGTTGGATGAGAACTTCCATATGGATGCTTCGATTGCATACAACTTTCCTCGATATGGGCTCTCGGCTGTGTGGTCTCTGAATAACCTGACCAACCAGGCTAATTCGGAGTACGAGCATGACCCAACACGTTCAACCAGCCGAATCCATGAAAAAGAGTCCTATAGCTTTTGGACTACGTTAGGACTCCGGTATAATTTCTAGCCCCTAATTCCACTCTTCTTAGGTCTTCCTCGAGTGATGCATTCGTTTCATTCGAGGAAGACCTTTTTTGTAACTCTACCAGATACCCCATGAAGTACCTTGTAGTCACGCTCGCCCTTTTTTTGATGTTGCCCGTTCAACTCATTGCTCAAGAGCAACAGGTTGAAACCGAATCCCATTTTACGTCTGCAGATGCCAGGCAAGGTGTAGCCGTGGATAGCCAGTTTGTTTATGTAGTAAGCAATTTCTCCATATCAAAGCACGATAAAGATACGGGTGAACTGGTATTACAATGGCAGGGAGAGGAAGGCCGCCCATTGATCCATCTGAACAGCGGAATTATCATCGATGGTGTGCTGTACTGTGCGCACTCAAATTACCCAGGCATCCCAATGGTGAGTAGCATCGAAATGTTCGACCCTGAAACCCTGGAGCACATTGGATCGCATAGCTTCGGAATTATGCACGGATCAGCTACCTGGATAGACAAGAGAGATGGTTTTTGGTGGGTTGGCTTTGCACACTATGAAGGGAGAGGAGGTGTAGCTGGGCGAGGGCCGTCATGGACTCGAGTCATGCTATTCGATGAACAATGGCGCGTAGTGGGAGGGTATGTATATCCGCCAGAAGTCGTTGAGCGCTTCTTAGATCGATCAAACTCGGGGGCCGCATTTGGACCAGGGGGACTTCTTTATGCAACCGGTCATGATGCTTCAGAAGTATACGCATTAAGCATTCCTTCTGGTGGATCGCATCTCAAATTGGAACGCATCCTGCCTGTTGAAGCTGAAGGACAAGGGATTGCCTGGGACCCTTTTGAAGAAAACGTTCTCTACACTATTATCAAGAAGGATAGAAAAGTAGTTCGTTCGAGATTACTTCAGGATTAGCTACCTGAAGTATTACGAACGATATTTTTTTTCTGCGGGCCCGACTCAGACCCATCAAGGGTATCCTCTTCAAGGTCGATAACCTTCTCATCGTTCTTGTCCCTTGTATAGTCTTCTAGAGGTATAGCTTCTGCCTCGGCGTCGTACTCGTTTTCTGAAAGAATAAGCATATTGGATATGCGGTCCGCGAGAGAATCGATTTCTCGGTGCTTTTTCTTTCGCCAGGCTGTATCTGCCCAGTGAATGAGTGGAATTGCAGCCGCTAAGGTCGCGATGATTGTGATGATTCCAATGAGTCCAGAGTCAGTTACGCCACCTGCGATGCCAGCAACGAGAAAAGCCAGCACGGCTCCATATGTAATGCTTTCCGCTAAGGTGCTTCCCCAGCCTACGCGCTGGCCAATGCGTAGATGAAGTTTATTACCTCGAGGCCTGATGAGCACACGCGTCTCAATGCCCGACATACTCGTATGCTTCCACTCTACAGATCGGCCAATTTGTTCTGTAGTGCTTACACCGTACTCAGGGGTCCCCATCATTTTCCCCATATCAGAGTCGAATCGATGGCGCAGTTCCATGACAATGTCCTCCCATAAATCGGGATGAAGAGTGCCCGGGATGATCCGTTCAACAAAGTTATGGGTGGCATTCCTGTTCTTTGTTTGAAGGCGAGAGGCTTTTGGTGCTCCACTCATCTCCGTTGCGGCCTGGCGGATAAGTAACGGATCTATACCTGATTCAGTAGCAATCTCTTCAATTTCTGATAGAGTAAGCCCTGGTTTGTTATTCGTGCTTTTTGCACTTTGAGCGTGCAACTCGGCCGCACGTTCAAGTAGTGCAGCGATTTCATCTTTTGAATAGGTGCGTTCTTTCATGCCACGTAGCAGTATATCCTTTCCCTGTTACCACTTAAAATGGCAACAGGGAAAGAACTATTATTCCTCAATGTTTGGAGTAGCTTACGGGGCGGGGTACACGTAGGATGCACCAAATCCGAGCGGAATACCCGTAACCCAATAAAGAACAAGAAATACCGACCAGAATAGCAAGAATATCACCGTGTACGGAATCATGATGGAGGTCAGCGTTCCAATCCCCGTATTCTTAACGTATCGCTGGCAGTAGACGACGACAAGCGGGAAGTAAGGCATCAGAGGGGTGATAATGTTGGACGAGGAGTCTCCCACACGATAGGCCGCCTGGGTGAGGTCCGGTGAAATGTTTAACTGCATCAACATGGGAACGAAAATAGGCGCGAGAAGGGCCCATTTTGCTGAAGCCGATCCAACAAACAAGTTGACAAAGGCCGTTAAAAATACAATCCCGAAGATGGTCACGTACCCTGGAAGGGCAAGTCCTTTTAAGAACGCAGCGCCCTTCAGAGCAAGCAAGGCTCCGATATTGGATTGCCCAAATGCATATACGAACAACGAGCAGAAGAACGCCATTACGATATAATAGGACATCCCGGTCATCGCTTTCGTCATGGCATCAACCATATCCTTCGAGTTCTTGAATGCACCGGATATGTATCCATACACAACACCCGGGATTAGGAAGAGCAAGAAGATGAGAGGCACGATGGATTGCATAATAGGTGCCTGGAAAGAATTCCAGGATCCGTTAGCATCTCTAAACGGCGAATTTTCAGGAATTACGGTAAGGAATAGCACCCCGAGGCCGGCTACTAGAACGGCAGTTGACCACCAGAATGCCTTACGCTCCTTACTCGATATGGTGCTCATCTCTGGTGCTTCCTCTGCATCGCTATCGATAGGGGCGCCTTTATAGAGGCGAGGCTCAACGATTCGATCTGTTATAATCCAACCAAGGCCTATGATCAAGACGCTCGAGATGGACGTGAAAAAGTAGTTGTTTAGCGGGTTCACCAGTATGTCCGGCGCGAGTATTTGCGCAGCAGGCTGGGTGAATCCTTGCAGCAAGGGGTCCAATGCGGAGGGTAATGGGTTGGCACTAAACCCGCCTGATACGCCTGCAAAGGCTGCGGCAATACCGGCCAACGGGTGCCGGCCAGCTGCGTAAAAGATGATTCCACCAAGCGGAATGACGAGTACATATCCTGCATCAACAGCACTGTGGCTAAGAAGGCCAACCAGGATAACCATCGGGGTTAGAAATGCTTTTGATGTGACATTAAGCATCAGCTTGATACTGGTATTGAAATACCCCGCTTCATCTGCAACACCTACGCCCAGCATAGCTACAAGCACAACCCCTAAAGGAGCGAAGCCCGTAAATATGGTGACCATATTCGATAAAAAGGTGGTAAATGCCGCTCCTGTGAGCAGGTTGTTTACCTGAATGGGATTGCCGCTTCTGGGATCAATATCTGAAAATTCGAAAGGAGCGAGGATAAGAGATAAAATCCAAACAACTACAAGCGAGATAAGGAAAAGCATCGCAGGGTCAGGTAGCTTGTTTCCGACTTTTTCGATGCCCCCAAGAAGCCGGTCAACAAGACCGTTCGACGAGTTCTCTTCGACACGTGTACTTTCCATAGAGCGTTGCACCACTTGGTGGGTAAATTATTTGTGTGTAGAAGGTAACATTTTTCAAACGGGAATCACAATTAATTGGCACAACTCTCGAAGAAGGGAGTACTGGAAGCCTCTTAATTAGAAAGGGCATGTCCTTGAAGAAAATCTAAAGAATGTGTGTCTTGGGAAAGTTGATTGGAAGCGGTTCCGGAAATTAGTACCATTAGCATAAGATAGACAACCCAAATGCAAGTAAATATGCCCATTCAGGGCATTGCGAAGGAATAAAAATTTAGAAAGCAATCCCACTTTCCCTGGGGATTTAAATAGTATGAAACGAATTCTTGTAACAGGTGCAAATGGCCAGATCGGTAGCGATCTCGTATCGATATTGCGTGACCGGCATGGAGCAGAGAGTATCATCGGAGCAGATTTGGCGCTGCCAAAGGACGACATGCTATCCGGTCCTCACATCATAATGGATATAACAGATCGCGAACACGTTGAGCGTACGTTTGCTGAGTTCGAGATTGATGCGATTTTTCATCTTGCCAGTTTGTTGTCGGCAAAAGGAGAACAAGTGCCGGATCAAACCTGGGATGTGAATTTGAACGGACTCAAGTATGTCCTGGATTGTGCTGTGAAGCATACTGTTAAAGTGTTCTGGCCGAGTTCAATCGCCGTTTTTGGGTCTGAGACACCCAAAGAACATACGCCCCAATACACCATATTAGAGCCCTCTACAATGTACGGTGTAACCAAGCGCGCTGGAGAATTGCTGTGTAGCTATTACCACCGAAAATTTGGCCTGGATGTGCGGAGTGTCAGGTATCCGGGGCTTATCAGCTTTACTGCGCCTCCAGGAGGGGGCACGACAGATTTTTCTATCGAGATGTTGCGTGCCGCTGCTGAGGGGACTCCTTATACGTGTTTTGTAAGCGAGGAAACCCGACTACCCATGATGTACATGCCCGATGCGGTCCAGGCTGTACTCGATATCATGAATGCACCGGCAAACGGGCTCTCGGTACGAACGAGTTATAACATTACTGCATTCAGCTTCTCAGCCAAAGAGTTGGAGGAGGAAATCAAAACCATTATGCCTACATTCTCGTGCACTTACGAACCGGATTATCGCAACGGCATTGCAGCAACCTGGCCCTCAACAATCGATGACTCCGTAGCAAGAAAGGACTGGAACTGGAATCCAGCCTACAACTTAACTGCGATGGTCAAAGACATGATAAGTAAACTCAAGCCCGTACCGTCAGTCTAACAACCCCGAACCCTGAACCCCAAAAAGAATGCCCTCTCCGACTTCAATCTTTCAATCTGAAATAGATACCATCAAGGAATCTGGCCTTTATAAGGCTGAGCGTGTGATTGTCTCGCAGCAATCAGCAGAAATAGCTGTTGAGACCGGCCAGCAGGTTATAAACTTTTGTGCAAATAACTACCTTGGCCTGGCTAACCATCCAGATCTGATTGCCGCCGCCCAGGAGGGGATTGCAACGCATGGATTTGGCCTCGCTTCCGTGAGATTCATCTGCGGCACGCAAGATATCCACAAAGAGCTTGAGCAAAAGATCGCTGCGTTTTTGCAAACAGAGGATACTATCCTTTATGCAGCCTGTTTTGATGCGAATGCCGGCCTGTTTGAAACGCTGCTGGACAAAGAATGCGCAATTATAAGCGATCAACTAAACCATGCAAGCATCATCGACGGAATACGACTGTGCAAGGCGGAGCGGCATCGGTTTAAGCATGCTGATATGGAAGATTTGGAACGTATCCTGCAAGAGACACAGCATGCTAAGATTCGAATGATTGCCACCGATGGCGTTTTCAGTATGGACGGGGATATCGCTCGTCTGGATGCCATCTGCGATCTGGCAGACACGTACAATGCGATGGTGATGGTGGATGAATGCCATGCTACCGGCTTTTTAGGCAAGACGGGCAGGGGATCGATTGAAGAGTGTGATGTTATGGGGCGTGTAGATGTGATAACCAGTACCCTGGGTAAGGCATTGGGTGGCGCATCGGGCGGGTTTACAACGGGGAAGAAAGAAGTGATTGAACTACTGCGTCAACGATCCAGGCCGTATCTGTTTTCCAATACACTCGCTCCAGCCATCGTAGCAGCCTCGCTTAAGGTGCTTGAGATGCTGAATGAGACCACCGAACTGCGCGATACACTTCACGCAAATACGAGCTACTTCCGCGAGCAAATGACGAAGGCCGGCTTTGATATCAGGCCAGGTCATCACCCGATCGTGCCTATCATGCTGTATGAAGCCTCACTGGCCCAAAACATGGCCAACGATCTGCTGGACGAAGGCATTTATGTGATTGGATTTAGCTACCCGGTAGTGCCTAAGGGGCAGGCAAGAATCAGGGTACAGGTATCAGCAGCGCATACCAGGGCTCATTTGGATAAGGCCGTTGATGCATTCACCCGTGTGGGCAAAAAGCACGGAGTACTCTAAGCTGCGTTCTTTAACGGATTCGCTGGGTTGGAGTATTCGGTAGTAATCGGCAAAATACGAGCGGTTGCCATCGACTGAACATGGATGGATAAAGGAAGCTCAATATTGTCGGCTAAGAAACCAAGCCCTTCGCATAAGGGACATTCGCTTTGGGATTGCTGATAATGCCTGGATTCATGTAGGATAAACCCTGAGCCGTCGCAGTGGGTGCATCCACATTGAACTATATGTGTGTCCGATACACTCTGGCTTCTTGATCTATAGGTATTTGTGTACATTTTTACGCTTTTTGGCTGTGTCTTAAAACAACTGGACACAATGTACATAGTGCGGGTGTCAGCCCTGTGTCATATGTGTATGACTAATTATGTAGTGGCAGGTTCCTGAAGATTGGTGGATTGCTTTGTCCTCATGCGTTCTATGGCATCCTTGAGGTCGTTGATCGTGAAGGGCTTGCTGAGATAGTCGTTCATTCCCGCTTTGATGCATTTCTCTCGATCACTCGGTAAGGCGCGGGCCGTGAAGGCTATTATATAAGGCGGTTTGTGGCCGACGTATTCTTGCCTGATCACGCGGGTGGCTTCCAGTCCATCCATTTCCGGCATCTGGATATCCATGAAGATGACATCGTAGGTTTTGGAGAGCGCTGCTTGTACGGCTTGCTTGCCATCGTTGACGGCATCTACTTCATGCCCCATGTCTACAAGAAGATGCTCAGCCAGTTTTTCGTTGGTGATCTCGTCTTCTGCCAGCAAGATACGAAGCCTCTTTGGTGTCGATGCCACAGCTGCCTTTGGAGGGACTGCGGGCCTTGGTTCGTGCCCCAGGTCCGTAGTCATGTCTGAGACGATAAACTGCTCAGGCAGGGGCTCTCCAACCAGTATTTGCTGAAGGAGATCTTGAATCTGGCTCTTGCTAATGGGTTTAACAAGGAAATGAACGCCGAGGCGCCTGGACAACTCGTCGTCTGCCTGGTTCGTAAATACGATGATGGGAAGCTCTGCCCTGGAGCGAACCATCCTGATGCGTTGCGGAAGTTCAACCCTGAATTGGGTTTGATATTGAAAATCTATGATGACCACCCGGAATTGAGCGCCAGACTTTATGAGCGTAAAGGCTTCGTCAGGATCTGAACAGGCTTGAATGCTGTTGCCCCATGCCTTGATGGTATGTACCAGTTTATTGCGGAGCCCCTCGTCGTCTACCGCAAGCAAGATGTCGGTTGCATCTACGGCGCTGTGCTCAGAGGAATCTCGGTTCAAATAGGGTACCGGGACTTCCAGAACAGCCGTTGCATGGAAGGTAGAGCCTTTGTGTAATTCACTCTCTGCCCACACTTTACCTCCCATGAGTTCTGAGAGCCGTCGAGAAATGGCAAGCCCCAGTCCGGTGCCTCCGAAGCGACGCGTTGTGCTTGCATCAGCCTGGGTAAACAGCTCAAAGATTTCATCCAGATCCTCTTTGCTAATACCGATCCCGGTATCTCGCACAGAAAGGTGGAGCCGATGCAGTTGATCTTCCAGTACCTCGCACGAAACGGTCACTTCGACCTCTCCAGTCTCTGTAAACTTAACAGCGTTGGAGGTGAGGTTAACAAGAATCTGGCGTAGGCGGGTTTCATCCCCTAAAAACTTAGTCGGTATGCTCGGGTCAATGTGGTACCAGAGCCGGAGTCCCTTGGATGCAGCCCTCGGAATTAGCAGGCTTAAGCTTTCTTCAACCAGGTCGCGAATAGCAAATGGTTGATTTTCCAACTCGATGTGGCCGGACTCGATCTTGGAGAAGTCGAGGATATCGTTCAGCAATTTGAGGAGACGCATCCCGTTTTCCTGGATCGTCTTTGCAAATTCCCGCTGGGAGTGCTGGAGGTCGGTTTCAAGGAGGATGTCCGCATACCCCAGAATACCACTCATCGGAGTACGGATTTCATGGCTCATGTTGGCCAGGAACTCGCTTTTTGCCCGGGTAGCTGCTTCAGCACGTTCTCGGGCTTCATCTAAATCGTTGATGGTATTAGCAAGCTCTTGTGCCTGTTTTTCCAGAGAGGTTTTCGCTCCTTCAAGATCATGCGTCCTGCTTTCTAATTTCTTCTGAGCCCGCTTTAGATCAGTGATATCGCGTCCGACGGATTGGAATTCGGTGACATTTCCATCCTCATCCAGAATAGGTTGATCTCGCCAGAGTTGCCATGACGTTGAATTGTCAGCAAGTAAGATCTCGCGTTCGTACTGGATCGTTTTGGGATTGATCAGCAGGTCGCCAATTTGCTCCCGAACGATACGGCGCGTGCCTTCTGGGAGCAAGCCGAGGAAGCTGTTGCCAATTAATTCCTCTCTCGTTCGGTTGAAATATTTGCAGTAAGCGTTATTGACAAACGTGAGCGTTGTATCGGGCTTATAATGACACACAAGCTCGATTTGGTACTCTACAACAGAACGATATCGCTCTTCACTAACAATTAGACCTCGTTCAGCTTCCCGTTTATCGGTGATATCTACTGAAGAGCCTATGTATCCCGAGAAGCCTTCTTCATCGTAGTAGGGCGCTCCTGAATCCAGCATCCAGCGGTAGCTGCTGTCGGATCGCTTTAAGCGGTACTCGACCGTGAAGGGTTCTCGCTCCTCAAAGGCTTCATTGTATGCCTTCTTGTATTGGGCGATGTCATCCGGGTGAATGCGATCCCACCACCCGAAACCGATCTCTTGAGGTAACTTCCGCCCTGTGAAGGTCAACCACCCTGTATTAAAATAGCTGAACTCTTTGTTGTCGCCAGACATCCAGATGTTGGCCGGCACGGAGTCCGCAATAAT
>JAHQVL010000205.1 GCA_019634345.1 Rhodothermaceae bacterium | reverse complement strand
TCGGGCTTATAATGACACACAAGCTCGATTTGGTACTCTACAACAGAACGATATCGCTCTTCGCTAACAATTAGGCCTCGTTCAGCTTCCCGTTTATCGGTGATATCTACAGAAGAACCTATGTATCCCGAGAAGCCTTCTTCATCGTAGTAGGGCGCTCCTGAATCCAGCATCCAGCGGTAGCTGCTGTCGGATCGCTTTAATCGGTACTCGACTGTGAAGGGTTCTCGCTCCTCAAAGGCTTCATTGTATGCCTTCTTGTATTGGGCGATGTCATCCGGATGAATGCGATCCCACCACCCGAAACCGATCTCTTGAGGTAACTTCCGCCCTGTGAAGGTCAACCACCCTGTATTAAAATAGCTGAACTCTTTGTTGTCGCCAGACATCCAGATGTTGGCCGGCACGGAGTCCGCAATAATACGGAATAGCGCTTCACGCTCTCGTAACTCCTCCGTCTCGATAACCTGTTCGTGGAGCTCCATCTGGAGTTCCTTGTTCTCCTTCGTCAGTTTGGCGCGTTCAGTATGCGTACGTTCTTCAATAAGGGTATTGATGCGCTTTTCGCGCTTACTCACGCGTTGCATAATGACCCTCTGTTTGAGCGCAGTGCGAACGATGGCCAGCATGCCTAAAAGGGATACAGCTCGGCTATAAAAGTCCTCGTGCGTAAACTCAAAAGGATGATGAACCCAGTAACCGGTCATCATCAAGATCATACAGGTGGCTGAGAGAAGAATGGTCAGGTAGCGGCCTGGTATCCATAGAGTAACTACAACAATGGCCAGATAGGGTACGCCGCCTAAGTTAATTGGGGTATAAAACAGGTCCAGCAGAAAAAATATAGCTGCTAACAGAATGCCCACAAAGGCCAGCCCCATTTCTCGTATTTCTTGAGATATCATACGATACACGCGTTAGTCGCTTGTCATAGACCGAGCGAGCTAAACGTTAATGAAACGAATTCAAGGGGGGCATCAGTATGTAGTCGCTTACAGCTTGCTTCTCCTGGGTAAGTGATCTAAGAGATTAAGTGTGTAAACCGAAAAACGAAAAGTATGACGTAATTTGCTGATTTATGTAGGGGGTTTACCACTCAGTTAGTATGAAGCATTCGTCACACTACATGAACAACTGGGAAAGAAAAATGATAATGAAAAGGCAGAATCAAGAATTGGGCACAAATGAGGACTTGATTGTAATTATCAGTTAACGCAAAAAAAGAATGTATTATAACTACCCCCTTATTTTAAGCGGGAAATACCCTGCAATTATCACGATTTTGCGTTTTCATTGCTCACTTTATAGCAAGGTTATCTAAGATTCCTGTTAAGAAATAAAAGTTGGGTCCGATAAGAATAGTAGCACATCTTACCCAGAGGACGGAGGCCAACATGGTGGGGTATGGCCTCCGTCCCGCACTTCTCTAGCGTTTGTCGTTTATTGTTCGTCGTTTGTCGTTATTTAATTCTCAGGTTCATAAATTCAGAGAACCACGAACCACAAACCCTGAACAACAAACCCCCTCCCATCCCATGATCAAACGCAGAGAGTTCATCAAAACGTCGTTAGGTACTGTATCGGTTGCCGCTCTTGGAGGACTATGGGGGAGCGGGTGCGCGAGTGAATCACAACCCGAAAAGGCAGGAGCTGTATCCGGCTCTGAATGGACCGGATTCAAGTTTGCCATGTGCAACGAGTGCATGATGGACCTCCCGTGGGACGAGCAGTGCAAGATTATCAGTGACGCCGGGTATACAGGGGTTGAAATTGCAGCCTTTACATTGGTAAAGGAAAGCGTAAATGAGCTTGATGCCGCTCAGCGAAAAGAACTGGTGATGGTGATGGACGATCATGGACTGGAGAACGTAGGGCTTCATTGGTTGCTTGCCCCACCTCCTGAAGGCCTTCATTTCACGACTCCAGATGCTGCTGTGCGGAGTACTACAGTGGACTATCTGGCGGATCTCGTCGATTTCTGTGCAGATACCAATGGAAAAGTCATGATTTTTGGCTCACCCAATCAGCGCAACACCATGGGGATCTCAGTCAGTGAAGCCAAGAAACACTTTGCAGATGGGCTTGCTCTGGTAGCTGATCATGCACAAGATCGTGATGTGAAGATCCTGGTTGAAACCCTGGATTCCTCTCAGACGGATGTGGTCAATACCATGGCGGAATCTCTGGAGATTGTGAATATGGTCAGTCACCCTGCCATCGGTACCATGTTCGATTACCACAATACGCTGGACGAAACGGATTCACTAGAACAATTGGTTCGTGACTATTTCGACCACATTGACCATATTCAAATCCAGGAAATTGATGGCCGCCATCTTGGTACGGGAGATGCTAGAACAACATTTGTCGATAGCTTTAAGGCCTTGAGGGAATTAAACTATGACAAATGGATCTCGCTCGAAATCTTTGATTTTACCCCGGGGGGTAAGGTGATCGCTGAAGAATCCATGGAAGTGCTTAAGCATCTTGAATCTGCAGCAGTGTCTTGAAAATAAGACAAATGGAATGATATTATAGTACGTGTGAAAACCAGACGTGGAACCGCGTCAATAACATAACGTTGGGTATACTTGCTTTAATGCCTCTAACTTCTCCGTCAAGAAAGCAGCCCTCAACAACCCACGTTTTGTCGCCTGAGCGATGTCCTACGAAAAAACAAAATTAGCTATCGTGTTTGCTGATATCAGCAAAAGTACGCAGCTTTTTGAGGCGTATGGAAATCTGCGTGCGCGAAATATTGTGAGCCACACGCTGAATTTGCTTTCGGAGGTGACAAAAAAGTACGAAGGTACTGTGATCAAGGAGATAGGGGATGAAGTGATGTGTACCTTTGAAGACCTGGAAAAAGCCGTTGAAGCAGTCATCCGGATGCCACAGGCTTTGCTCGAAGATCCTCTTCTGATTGAAGTGGGTATCGTGATCAAGGTCGGCCTTCATTACGGTGATGTACTCAAAGAGGAGAATGACGTTTATGGTGATGCTGTAAACGTAGCAGCCCGTATGGTTCAACTCGCCCGCCCAGAGCAAATCATTACTTCGCGGGACACGGTCGACCTGCTGCCTCGATACCAGATGGCGAGCATGCGTAGCCTGGGTTCAGTGCAGGTACGTGGTAAGCAAGATGATATTGAAATCTATGAGCTTCTCTGGCAGTCCGACGCCACAGATCTGACCATCATGCATGGGCAGTCCTCCCTGGTACGTCGAGGACCGAAATCTCAACTGACTCTTCGCTATAGCGGTCAGGATATTTCAGTAGCAAAGGAAAAGGTGCCCTTTATGATCGGCCGGGGCGATAAGAACGACCTGGTTGTTCAAGATCAAAGCGTGTCACGTACACACGCCACCATCGAATACCGCCGTGGCAAGTATGTACTCATTGATAGGAGTACAAACGGTACGTTTCTGCAAATCCAAGACGAAGAAACGGTCTTCCTGCATCGTGACCAAATGCATCTCCGCCGTGAAGGAGTGATCCTTCTGGGTCAGGACGGTAGCGAAAGTTGCGATCATGCCATCCACTTCCAGTGTGCCTACCAGTCGGACGACGAAGTAATCAACGCGTAATCTACCCTTCCTTAGGGCATCTTTTGTTTATAGCGCTTTTGCTAGCATTCGGTGTATATTACGTACTTTCCAATTTCCCCATCTAAGCGTTGAGTTATGCGTATTCTCTTCTCACCCGTCTCTTTGTTTCGCCTGTTTATATGCCTTGCATGGTTCTCCATGCTCTCGTTTCCTGCAGTAGGCCAGAATGTGCTGCGCTCAGAGCATAATGGAATGTGTAAAAGCTTGATCGAAGAGGCCTGTGAAGCAGGGAATAAAAAAGCCCGCAAGGCGCCGCTGGCACTGACGCGGCAGAGTGATGAAGCCCTGCAACTACGAAAACAGCGCCATTTTGAAGAGCGCCTGGTGAAACGCTACGCCGAACGAGCTGAGGCTAAACGATCCAGCCGGCCTGCAGGGAAAACCAGTACGTTTTCAGGTGCGGTTAACGAACAGGATTCTTTAGCTCTAGTTGCCGTGTTTAATGAACTTGATGGCGCCAACTGGACAGACAATACCGGGTGGTTGGAAGGGCCAGTAACTTCCTGGGTTGGTGTTTTAGTAGATGACGCCGGCCGCGTTATCGAATTGGATCTCAATTTCAACGAGCTGTTTGGGTTTCTTCCCTCTGAGTTAGGCGATCTTTCAGAGCTGCTCCTCTTAGATTTTAACGATAACTTTTTGCTTGGTCAGATTCCTACTGAGTTAGGGAATTTATCGAACATTGAAGTGCTGGATCTGGGTTTCAATATTCTCGGTGGCGAAATCCCCGCCTCCTTCGCGAATCTGACGAATCTCTTTGACCTGGTTTTATGGGGTAACAATCTGACCGGACAAATCCCCACGTTCATCGCGAACTTCCCCAATCTTGAAACCCTGTCGCTTGAGTTTAATCAGTTAGAAGGACCGATTCCCACATTTCTTGGTCAATTGATAAATCTGCGAGAACTGTATCTTGACCAGAATCAACTCTCAGGTCCCATTCCTCCAGAGCTTGGAAATTTAACCAACCTGCTTTCTGTGTTTCTTGGAGACAATGACTTGTCCGGCTCCATTCCGACTGAATTGTTCTCTATCGAGGGGCTGCTGGTCCTATCGATCCCCGACGCTGGCTTTTCTGGATCTGTACCTACAGAAGTTGCTAATTTGACCGAGTTAACCTATTTGGATCTCGGAGAGAACAGTTTCGGGGGAGAATTTCCTGATGAAGTGCAGCAACTGTTCCTTCTCGCGAATCTGTTCCTCAATGACAATCTGTTCAGCGGAGAAATACCGGAAGAGATTGGCTTTACGCTTCCCAACCTGACGGAGTTAAGCCTGGCTGGTAACTTTTTCGAAGGCAGTATTCCAGCATCCATCCAAGAACTGCAAGTGCTGAGATGGTTGGACCTTGGGCGCAACCAGCTTTCCGGCAGCATCCCTGATATGAATGCCAATCAACGCCTCCGGTTTTTATACCTGGACAACAATAACCTGTCGGGTGATATAAGCTTTCAATTCATTGCGTTCTTTGCTCTTTTTGAGTTGGATCTTTCAGGCAATGAATTGACGGGCCAGATTCCCGGATTCCTGGCCAACTCAACCTTCTTGGAGTCTCTGTGGCTTGCTGACAATGCCTTTGAAGGTCCCATCCCGCCTGAGTTTACCACGTTGGAAAACTTGGTAGTGCTAAATTTATGGAATAATAACCTGGAAGGCCCTATTCCTCCCGGCATTGGAAATCTGTCGAACCTGGTAACGCTCGATCTTGGGTGGAATAATCTGTCTGGATCGTTGCCTGAGGAAATGGAGCAACTTGATCAACTATTTAATCTCTTCCTTGACATCAATGAATTGAGCGGGCCCGTTCCAGAATCTTTTACGGGAGCGGAGTCTGTTAGTGTGTTGATTCTGAATGACAACTTCCTGACGAAGATTCCGGATCTTACTCCAATGGCCTTTTTGGACTCCGTGAGCCTGGGGAATAATTTGCTTGGCTTTGATAGTATTGAGCCCAATCTTGGCGTTGCCATGGAACGCATTACCTATGCCCCGCAGCGTCCACTACCCCTGTTTGCTGATGAACTTGATACGACGATTCAGTTTAGTGCAGCCATAGGGGGGACCGGTAATCAATATCAATGGTTCCTGGGGCCCACTCCTATTAATGGGGCTACTGCTACCACGTATGAAGCGCCTTACGCCTCCTTAAATAGCTCAGATGATATTGTTTTAGAAGTCATCAGCCAGTTCGTACCCGATTTGATACTGGCCACTGAACCCATTCGTGCAGATGCAAGGCTGGCTCGCGCCGTCGTCTCGCCGGCAGCGCTAACTGTTGCTCCGGGAGACTCTGTGCAATTCGAGTACTTTGGTTTGGATCAATTTAATAGTGTGAGGCGCTTTTCGGGGATGTGGGTTGCGGATGGAGGTACCATTGATCAAACCGGTTTATACGTAGCGGGTACGACGCCCGGTCAGTATGAGATCACCGTCAACAATACATTAGGTATTCCTGTTGGCTCCACAATTATTGATATTTCAAACTCAGTGAGCAACGAAGAGCCAGAGAATATTGTTCAGGCTTTTGCTCTCAACTCGAATTTTCCGAATCCTTTCAGAGAATCAACCGAACTAACCGTAGCCATACCCGAGCCCACTCACGTGGTCCTCAAGGTATACAATGTACTCGGCCAGGAAATGGATACCGTTGCAGATCGACTTTTACAATCGGGTACCCATCGCTTTAAAATAAACGCCGAGCACTGGCCAGCCGGCATCTACTTCTACACATTCAAAAGCGAAGCTTTTATAGAAACTCAGACTATGGTAAAAGTGCACTAAATCGTGCCTGGCTTCCTTGAATGCCATCGTGCAATGAGATGGAAACGAGGGCGAGAATCCCCATGAGGAGCACTACACCTGCTGCGATCCAATACCCACGGCTCCAGGAAGGCGTACGCAATAAGGGAAGCTGAGGCGGGGTGGACGGGTTTCTGTTCATGACAAACAATAAAATGCCTAGTACAAGCAGGTTCGCCCAGTAGAGGTATTGAGGGATCAGGCTATCCGTGGCCCCAAAGAAGAAACCTTTACGCACGTGGCTTTCCATGATGTACAATGCTGTGTAGCCAAAGAATAGAGCGGGCGCGTAGGTGTAGATAAACGAATCGTCCTGTTTTCTGAACCAGAACACCAGCAATAAGCTGCTCGCCAGAATGAGCCAGCCCCAGCCTATCAGGTTTTGAGTTTGTACAAAAGCTCCGGTGTCAGCAATCTGAAGGCTTGTCGCCATTTCGACAAACTTCTCGGTATCAAAAGCCTGGATCAAATTGGTTGCTGGGATCGCACACACGAGCACAACAAGAGCAAGGCCGTTTGCAGCATGTGAGGCGTGAGCCGCCTCCGGCCATTTCGAGGAGGCTACTGCATACACCATGCCCAGCCCTCCAAAGAATCCCAGGCTGAATTCCATCACGTTCCACCAGTTGAAGGCGATGCCAGACAGATGCCCCATGGTCTGGAGGAAGTTGCCGAACCCAAACCCAAATCCAGCGCCAATAGCTGCATACATCCCAACCCGGAGCGCACTATGGAATCCGTTGCGATGAAGGTACCAGGCAAGGGCTAACGCCGCTCCGAGGCAAGAGGCCCACAATTCTGAGCGAGGTGGCGTCATGAACCATTCTAGTTGATAGATGAGCAGTCCCCATCCGAGAACGGCCCCGGCAACCATTTGTGTGAGCAGGTGTGCCCAATCCGGTTTATGTCTTGTACTCGTTTCAAGCCCCAGGCCAAAGAGTCCGCCACCAATGAATCCATAAAGCCCTCCAACCACGACCAGCATGGCGAGGCCATACCAGACATTGAGTATATCATCGGCTCTGCCGTATCCAACGATCAGTCCATAGCTCATCATGCCGCCTACTCCCCATCCAATTGCGCAAAGAAGTGCGAGCACAGGGAGCCGGCGTAACCATACTTCTCGAGGTATGGCGAGCAGCACAGCCAATCCACCCATGCCTCCTGCCCAGGCCGCCCCCCATTCGTGACCAAAATGCCCGCGAATCGCCCAGCCGAGGCCCAGTGCAATAGCTGGAAAGAGCAAGCGAAGGGAACGGAGGTTTGTTTGTTGTTTGTCGTTTGTTGTTCGTCGTTGATCGGCAATCTCAGGCATGGGAGGAAGCGTAACGGGGTCAAGGAGTATCGCGTCATAAAAAAGAAGATCCTAATATTCAAAAACACCAAACGACAAACAACAAACCCAGAACATTTTGTGCCTTTTCGAGCAAAATAATTTAAGTTTTCCAAGGACAGGCCGATAATAAAAGCAACTTAAAATTGTTGCTTCCCCCCGGTTTATTATACGCGTATGCTGCAAGCGAAAGCACGGTCTCGTCCAGGCCGTGCTTTCTTCTTTTGTCTAAACGCAACTTCCTACAACAACTCCTATATACAATCAAATGAATCATACATCTGTACCTATTAGATTTCCACAAGTTTAGTACATTATTCAAGGCAGAACCGATGCGTTTAACCTACCTACTTCTGTTCGTTTTAGGGGCTGGACTCGTTCAACATGAAGCACGATCTCAAGAGGCCCCTGCTCTTGAAGGCCAACTGGCCGTCATCGGCGAGAGGCTTGGTGAAGTAAAGGAGGATCTTGTTGATTTCCGAAGAGACTTGCATAAAAACCCTGAAGTGTCTGGGCAAGAGCGAAGAACGGCTCGAAAAGTGAGCAAGCGATTGGAGGCATTGGGACTTGAAGTACGGACGGATATTGGTGGGCATGGCGTGGTAGCTGTATTAAAGGGAGGGCAACCCGGCCCCGTAGTTGCATTCCGTGCGGACATGGATGCCGTCTTCTCAGATGCTCCCGATCCTGTGAGCTTTGCCTCCCGCGTACCTGGGGTTCGGCATATTTGTGGGCATGATATCCATACTACAATTGGCGTTGCCCTTGCAGAAGGGTTCGCCAGTATCCAGGAAGAGCTTGCCGGTTCTGTTGTATTGGTCTTCCAGCCTGCAGAGGAGAGAGTTATTGGAGCGCAAGCAATGATTCAAGAAGGAGCCCTACAAGATCCTAAACCCGATGCTATTTATGCCGTGCATACAGCTCCATTCGAGACAGGGCAAATAGGAAGCAAGCCCAACGTAATGATGGCGCGGCGCGGAAACTTGTTGGTTAACCTCAATGGCGATGAGGATTTGTCGGGCGCTGTAAAAACGGTAGAGAATGCCATCAACGGCCTGAATACCGTTCCTCCAGGAGCTTCTTCTGTAGAGGGAGATTTTGTCGCGGCCCGGATAGTTCAGTCGGTGTCCTCAAAGAAAGGAAAACAGTGGGCAATTAGGGCCAACATAACGACGACGATAAAGAAGCTTGAAGAGCAAATAAAAGAAGATTTACGTCCTGTACTGGAAGACCTCCAAGAACAGGGGATTAACTACGAATTAAAGTACGAAAACTCATCAGCAGCAGGAGTTACGAACGACCCGGCGCTGGAGCAACGATCCAGAACACCGCTCCGCGCAGTGCTCGGGGAGGATGCCCACGTAGAATTAACGACGGTCCCTGTTTTCTTTTCAGAAGATTTTGGTCTCTTTCAAGAAGAAGTACCGGGCGTCATGTATTTTCTGGGTGTATCAAACAGCGAGAAGGGATGGGTAGGCATGCCGCATAGCCCCGATTACGTGGCCGATGAAGAAGCTATTTTTGTAGGGGCAAAGGCTATGGCCGCGGTGATGCTCGACTTCCTGGCTGAAGGGCACTGAGCATGTAGCCATACATGGATATTTCCAGCGATAACAGAACAAGGGCTGGCAGTGCTCGATGACCTTCTAAAGAGCACCACCGAGAAGGTGTTGCTCGCCACCGACCTTCATGCCGGCAATGTACTGAGGGCTACCCTGGATCGTTTCTTTTTAATATACTAAAGGAACGTATTCAATAAAATTACCCCACACTATGCGTCTTAAAGGTCTGCTTGTAGTTGCACTTGTTTGCGCGAGTTGTACAGCTTCTCCCTCTACGCCTCAAGTCGAAATCGATTATTTAGCTCCCGTTGCGTCGGATGCTGTTTCTTCGGAAATGGCCGATCGTATTGTTACTTCTACGATCCTTGAGCTCCAGGATGCCATGGAGAGCGGAGAGCTTTCTGCTGAGCAACTCACTCAATTTTACCTGGATCAGATTACCGCAAAAAATGACCGGCTGCGCGCTGTGATCGCCACAAATCCCCAGGCCCTTGAAACGGCGAGATCCCTCGACGCTGAACGGGCTTCGGGAGAAGTAAGAGGCCCTCTCCACGGAATCCCGATCCTGCTGAAGGACAATATCGAAACGATGGAGCAACCAACAACCGCCGGCTCGCTGGCTCTATTAGACAACATGACCAACCGGGATGCCTTTGTAGCCGCTCAGCTCCGTGAAGCAGGGGCTGTATTTCTGGGGAAAGCAAATCTGAGTGAATGGGCGAACTTCCGGTCAGAGCGCTCTTCGTCGGGTTGGAGTGGAGTCGGTGGGCAGACGCGCAATCCACACAACACGAACAAGTCCCCATGTGGATCAAGCTCGGGGTCTGGATCAGCAGTAGCCGGCCTGATGGCAGTTGCTGCTCTGGGGTCAGAAACAAACGGATCAGTGGTATGCCCGTCCGCCATCAATGGCGTTGTAGGGATCAAACCAACCATAGGGTTGGTCAGCCGGCATGGGATCGTACCCATCTCACATTCCCAGGACACCGCCGGCCCGATGGCTCGCAATGTAACTGACGCAGCTATTCTTCTCGAAGCCATGATCGGATACGATGAAGCCGATGCCGTAACCGCAGCAGCGGAGGCGCAAGGCACACCAGATTTTACCAGCACGCTGAACGCAGGTGCACTTGAAGGTAAACGTGTGGGAGTGATTCGTTCTTCAACCGGATACCACGAAGGCGTCGACGCCCTTTTCGAGAAAACAGTTGAGGCACTTTCTAATGCCGGCGTTACCGTGGTCGATTCGTTACGCCAGGACCGATACAGCGGCATGGGGGGCGATACCTATAACATCCTCTTGTACGAATTCAAAGCCGATCTGAACGCTTACTTTGCTGGGTTACCCAACCAACTAGACACCTTGACCCTGGAAACCCTTATCCAGTTTAACAAGGACAACGAAGCCCGCGAGATGCCGTACTTCAAGCAGGAGATATTCGAAAAGTCGAATGCCAAAGGACCACTGACTGATTCAGAATACCTGGATGCATTGGAAAAGGCGCAAGAAGCAACCCGTAATGGCATTGATAACCTGCTGCAAGAGCACGATCTGGATGCACTCATTGCGCCTTCATACTCTGCCGCATGGAGCATCGACCTGGTTAATGGCGACCATTTTCTAGGCGGATTTTCTACCTTCGCTGCAGTAGCTGGTTATTCTCATATCACTGTACCGATGGGGAAACTGCATGGCCTGCCGGTCGGTTTATCCTTTGTCAGCACGGCCTTCGACGAAGCCGGCTTGATCGAACTGGCATTTGCCTATGAGCAGTTGGGACACTAATCACGCCTTTTATGGGCGGTATCCATCCCAAATTCCAGCCATGACATTCCGACCCTGCTTTTTCTATGTCCTCCTTCTTAGCCTTTTTGTAACCGCAACTTCAGTTAAAGCGCAATATCCTCCCGATAACAAAGGGGCATCGGTGCAAAAAGAGAACGTGGCACAACATAGCCCGTCCGCAGCACCTGTACCTTCCATTTTAGGACAAAAACAAACGTGCGAGAATGGAGTTGCTGAGCGCTATCCATGTCAAGATATAGACCTGCTGGCATTCGTCAGCCTGTCTAATATCGCAAGCGGAGTACCTGTTTTTATCAGAAACACAAACGATATTTGGGGATGGACCGACCCCGAAACGGGTACCGAATATGCATTGGTGGGGACGTCGGGCGGGACGGCCTTTTACGATCTCACCGACCCTACGAACCCAGAGAAAATAGCCTTCCTGGTAACGGAAACAAATCAATCGCTGTGGCGGGATATAAAGGTGTATAACAACCACGCTTTCATAGTTTCTGATCTCAACGGGAATCATGGAATGCAGGTCTACGACCTGACTCAATTGAGAACAATCGAAAATCCCCCTGATGTGGTTAAGGCGTCAACCTTGTATACATCTATCGGAAGTGCACATAATGTGGCGATCAATGAGGAAACAGGATATGCCTATATAGTAGGAGCCAACTCATCAGGGGTTACGTGTGGTGGAGGCCTACACATGGTCAACATCCAGGATCCGATGAACCCCACTTTTGAACGGTGTTTTATCAATCCAGGGCGTAGCTACACACATGATGTACAGTGTGTTACCTATAAAGGACCGGACACAGACTATTCAGGTAGAGAAATCTGCCTGGCTTCGAACGAGTTGATTCTCAGTATTGCAGACGTCACCGATAAAGCCAATCCTGTAAAAATCTCTGCCGTCGGTTATCCCGGTTCATCCTATACGCATCAGGGGTGGCTTTCGGAAGATCATCGGTATTTCTTCATGGACGACGAATTCGATGAATTCAGAATGTTGGTTCCTCAAACACGTACATTGATCTGGGATCTAGAAGATCTGGATGATCCTGTACTTGCCTCTGAATACCTGGCACAAACACCTACCTCCGATCACAATCAATACGTCAGAGGAAACTATCTCATTCAGTCAAATTACGAGAGTGGGGTTCGCATTCTTGATATTTCATCTCCAGAAACCCCTATAGAGATCGCTTACTTCGATCTCTTCCCTGAGAGTGACGATTTGGGGTTTTCTGATGGGACCTGGAGTAATTATCCGTACTTTGCAAGCGGGATTTTGATCGCTACAAGCATGAACGACGGCTTGTTTGTACTGGAGCCGACGTCCATTACGTTTCCAGTTGCCAATGGAACGCCGCAACAAACGCTTGTAGCCGAGGCCTTCATGTATCCAAATCCCTTAAGCCATCATGGCCTGATTTCTGTGACGTTTGCCCGTTCTGAGCAAGTCGAAATTGAGGTGTATGATCTCCTGGGCCGGCATGTTCAGTCTGTGTTCTCCGGTGTTGTACAGGCCGGCACCAATCAAGAAATACCATTCGAAAGAAAGGGCCTTCCAGCCGGTCTTTATCACCTACGGCTGGTGGGAGAAACGTTCTCGGAAACACTACCTATAACTGTAGTAGGGAACTGACTC